>CAYZSX010000024.1:0-2453 GCA_964481155.1 uncultured Candidatus Saccharibacteria bacterium | reverse complement strand
CCGCAGAAAATTAGTATTTGCTCATTAGGTATTTAAGATACAATAGATTTATGGAAAAATTCCCAAATACTTCTTCTGATAAACCAGAACAGGATGAGAATAAAAATGAAACACATTATATAAAAGAAGGTGTTGATTTTGTTTTTAAGGAATATCCCGAGCTTGCACAAATTGGAGCAAAAGAACAGTATTGTGAGTATCTAGATACTGTATTTCCTGAAAGTAAGGTGAGAGATATTGTCTATCATGGAACAAGAACTAAGTTTGATTATTTTGATTTAGATAAGGCTGGTTTGAGTGGTAGAAATTATGGAAAAGGTGTATATGCAACAACTGAACTTGGTTTGGCACAAAAGTATGCACTAGATAAACATGTTTTACCTATCATTTTAAATATAAAAAAACCTTTAATTACTGATCAGGCTTTTGAGGATTGGTACCAGTGTTTACCGATACCGTATAACAAAAAAATAACGGATTATATTGAGTATGATGCAGTTTTAAATTATCAAGGGTTAGACAGAGAGTTGTTAGAAAAAATAAATGATCACTTTATTGAGTACAAAGGTCCAAAAAATGAAAAAGGTTTTCCTATTACTTATATAGATCGCGATAAAAATATTTATCAAATAAGTATACAAATGAAAGAAATCGTTGTCCCAGATACTCAACAAGCACATATCCTTGGTACCCAGAAAGATTTAGAAAAATTTCAAGAATTTATTTCTAAGAAAACGAAGTAAGTGTTTTATCTCCATAGTGCTACACTCATATACATACCACTAACACACACATTTATGACAACAATGATTCTTTTGGCACTTTTGGGCGCGGCGATAGCGGCAATTGTAGGGACGATCTGGTACTCGATGGCGACCCCTATGGGCAAATGGCACATGCAGTACCTCGGCTTTGACAAGCTCACCCCCCAAGAGCAGCACCAAAAGATGCAAGAAGCAAAGCCCAAGATGCCGCTCATGTATGGCGCGCAGTTGCTGCTCTCATTCATGACGTCACTGTTTATCGTGTTTGTCGCGTCGCAGGTTGGCGGTATGGTGTATGGGTACATCGCAATGATCTGGGCAGCGTTTGTGATCCCGCTTATCGGGTCGTCGCTCTTGTGGAGCAACTGCGATCGCGCACTTGTATGGAAAAAGTTTGCCTCTGACGCACTCAACAACCTCGTGACGTATTATCTGATCGCGTTTGTCATACTGCGCATCATCTAGTATCTACACATGGACTGGTTTTCCCAAAGCATTATTTCGTTTGCAGGACATGCGCCGATCAGTGTGCAGCTCGGCGTGCTCGCACTGTTTTCGTTTACCGAAGGTCTGCCGATCATCGGGTCGGTACTGCCAGGTGGGACGATCGCGCTCTTTGCAGGGAGTCTCGCTGCACAAGGTGTGCTTTCGCCCCTCGTTGCGGCACTCGTCGTTGGAACGGCGAGCTTTGCGGGGGATATGGTTGGATTTTTCTTGGGGAGGAAGTTTCGGCACCTGTCGTGGGTGTCACGATTTGTTACGCATGAGAAATACCAGCGTTCGTGGGACCTGTTTGATAGACACCTCGCAATCGTTGCGATCTTTGGCAAACTGCTTCCGGTAGTACGCTCGACACCGTCACTCTTTGCAGCGATACGAGGAGTACGGACGAGGAGGTATATGGTCTACAGTCTCATCGGTTCGTATCTATGGGGGTTTGCAGGTGTGTATGCAGGTAGTTTGGTGACGGCATACATCGGGCCACGAGCGGTGACGCTTATATTTGGAGTATTGATCGCATCGATTGTCGTAGTTGGACTGCGCGCATATATCAAGCGTCGTATGACTCACTCATAGCAGTGGTGTACACTATAGGTATATGAACTACAACATTCATCCACTCATTGTGCATTTCCCGATTGCGCTCCTTGTCGTGTATTCGGTGATCAAGATACTGCCTGTGCGAAAGTGGTTGCCTCGTGTTGCGTGGGGACAGATAGAGATGCTGCTTCTCGTGTGTGGAGTGCTCGGTGCGATGGCAGCGAGTGCCACTGGAGAAACCGCCGAACACCTTGCGCGCCCTGATCGCAACCTCGTCGAGACGCATGCGTTTTTTGCAGCGCTTTCGACATGGATGTACGGACTTCTCCTTGCGACACCGATTGCACGCGCGCTCATCGATCGCGTTGCACAGCGCATACCGTCGGGTATCACCAAACTCGTACAATCGATAGTATCGATACTTGAGAAACCGGTCATTGTTGGTGTGCTTGTCGTGGTCGGGCTGATCGCGATCACGCTCACCGGTGTCCTCGGTGGAGTGATGGTGTACGGCACGACTGCTGACCCGATCGCACCGATTGTGCTCCGGATACTTGGTTTATAGAAAGGTGAGTGCTACAATCGGCTCAATTGGAAGCGTGGATGAGTGGTTTAAATCAACGGTTTACTAAACCGTCGGCCTTCACC
>CAYZSX010000023.1:0-2639 GCA_964481155.1 uncultured Candidatus Saccharibacteria bacterium | reverse complement strand
CAATACCCCGGCAGGCGGGGTATTTTTTTGACAAAAGTCAAAAAACGGTTATAATCAAACAGAATCCCTTTAAACAAAAGAATATATGATGAAACAACTAGTTACTGCCCCCACCGGGCGTATTTTTGACTTATTGCCCGGAGAACCTGTATCTGAAGATCCTCAAACCAGAACCAAAGAAATCTGTATCGAAGGCGTTGAATGTGTCATCAAAGAGGTGCGATATCACCATGCTAGACATCCTCGTCTTGAAGTGTTCAAAAAGAGCATGCCTGCGCTGTATTTGTTCAGAGTGGAGCACTGCTCGTTCAGTAGCGAGAATGCGTACATGAAGACTCTTATCCCAGGTAGGTTTATCCAGTCCAAGGAGTCTATGAATGAAGCAATTGCTGTTTGGCAGGGGATAAATAACCTTATCTCTTCAGACAATGAGCGTATTCCTTTACCGGACAACAAAAGACCCGATCTTTACACGATGTGTTTTTAACTGAAATCAGTAGCCGGTCCATATACTATGGACCGGCTTTTTCTATTGGATTGACACTACACCCTCACGTGCTATCATAAATCGCTACGCAGCACTATTGCAGCGTTGTTTTTGTTTGTTAGATTAAAAATAAATATCATTCATTATTATGGCAGAAGCATTTAAGCGAGATAAGCCACACGTAAACGTAGGTACTATCGGTCACGTTGACCATGGTAAAACTACCCTTACCGCGGCAATCCTCCATGTTCTCAACATGGCAGGTAAGCAAGTTAAACTCAAGAAAGTTGATGAAATCGACGGTGCACCAGAAGAAAAGGCACGTGGTATCACAATCAACATTTCTCACAACGAGTACGAGACAGAAACTCGTCACTACGCACACATTGATGCGCCAGGTCACGCTGACTACATCAAGAACATGATTACTGGTGCAGCACAGATGGACGGTGCAATCATTGTGGTTGCAGCAACCGACGGTGCGATGCCACAGACTCGTGAACACATCCTCCTTGCAAAACAGGTTGGTGTGCCAAAAATCATCGTCTTCCTCAACAAGTGCGACATGGTTGATGACAAAGACATGATTGACCTCGTCGAAGAGGAAATCCGTGAAATCCTTGCAAAACAAGGCTTTGACAAAGATTGTCCTGTGATCCGTGGTTCAGGTCTCAAAGCCCTCGAATCAACCTCACTTGATGATCCATGGGCACAAAAGGTTATGGAGCTTGCAAACGCACTCGATACCTACATCCCACTCCCAGTTCGTGAGACTGACAAACCATTCCTCATGCCTATCGAAGACATTTTCTCTATCGAAGGTCGTGGAACAGTGGTAACTGGTCGTATCGAGCGTGGTATCGTCAAAGTTGGTGAAGAAATCGAAATCATCGGTATCAAAGACACTGCAAAAACAACAGTGACTGGTATCGAGATGTTCAACAAACAGCTCTCTGAAGGTATGGCTGGAGATAACGCGGGAATCCTTCTCCGTGGTGTCAAAAAAGAAGACCTTACTCGTGGTCAGGTCCTTGCAAAACCAGGTTCTGTAACTCCTCACACCGAGTTTGAAGGTGAAGTCTACGTCCTCAAGAAAGAGGAAGGTGGCCGACACACCCCATTTGTCAACGGCTACAAGCCACAGTTCTACATCCGAACAACTGATGTGACTGGTGAAGTGTCTCTCCCTGCAGGTACCGAAATGGTGATGCCAGGAGATACTGTCAAAATCACTGTCAAGCTCGTTGTTCCAGTCGCGATGGAAGACCAAATGCGCTTCGCAATCCGTGAAGGTGGTCGTACCGTCGGCGCAGGTGTCGTAACCAAGATTATTGCGTAAATCAAGTAGGGTACCGGCGAAGGAGTGATCGATAGAAACATCAGAACCCATCATCACCACACCTGACCCATACCGAGTTCATTTATGGCAACAAAAACACCTACCAAGAAATCAAAAGCTGGCACCGAGGTACAGAGCATGCTCCGTATCCGCGTGCGAGCCTATGAGAACAAGATTCTCGATGCGTCAGTCAAGCAGATCGTCGACACCGCAGTGCGCTATGACGCAGTGGTCCGTGGTCCGATCCCGCTTCCAACCGAGATCAAGAAATACACCGTCAACCGCTCTGCATTCATCTACAAAAACGCTCGTGAGCAGTTTGAGATGCGTGTCCACAAGCGATTGATCGACATCGAAAACCCTTCACCCAAAGTCATCGAGGCGCTCACCAACCTCTCGATGCCATCAGGTGTCGATATCGACGTCAAAATGATGTAATTATAGAAATATAAACACTCACAAAAACTCCCCCTTTATACAAAGGGGGAGTTTTTGTTTGACTTATTCTCTAAACAGTATAGATTGAGAAAAACAATCACATGAAAAGATATATTATTTTTTTACTTTTACGTTTGGATCGTTTTGTGACAGAAACATGTACACCGTCCAGTGTTACTATATCCCGAAAAGGTAAACGCTTTCTTCGAAGAATAGCTGCTAAACAGTTTCTTGGCCTGTAACCAGGCCTTTTTATTTACTTGCTTGCACTATTTTCAATCCCGTGTATAATCCTGGAACCAATTAAGACGTCAGTCAGCACGTCCGTAAAAATGGTCCAATATCCCCACGGGGACACGAACATTATGAAATTCA
>CAYZSX010000022.1:0-4889 GCA_964481155.1 uncultured Candidatus Saccharibacteria bacterium | reverse complement strand
ATGTTGCACTCGTAAGCCGAATTCTGTTTTATCGATCATTTATCTGGGATGGTTGTTGCCAACCACCTCTAGCAGCACTCCAGAGACCACGTGGATATCTGGCACGGCCTTGCACACAAGTAGACATTTAGCCGTTTCACTCCCACCAAAGGGATTCGTCACTGTTCGCAGTCCTATCCTTGCGGACGACGGGCGTTACCCGCTACCTGTATCCGCCAGCTGGCGGATTGTGTGTTCGGACTTTCCTCTACGTGAGATAGTCCTTGCGGAGCATCTCACGTAGCGATCGTTCGGTGCAACATAGGCTTTATAGCATATATTGACTTTTGTTGTCAAATATGCTATAATAAACTCGAAAACAAGTATTTAATTAAAAAATCAATAAAGATGAACAAGTTAAGAAAAATACCCATCACACTCGTTTCGACTGAGAGGGAGCTTACTATCGATGCTACTGATGGCACTAAAACATTGAATATACACGAAAGTGTTATGCAATTAGTAACAAGTGGCATATACAGTAACATTGAAATAAGCCGCGCAAGCTCACCTACTGTTAAAATGTCTGTACAAATTTATGAAGCAACAGCACAAGCGACCTACTCTGAAATCTTTCATTCTTTTGATGTTAATAAAAACAATCTATGTTTAACACAACATCAAATCGGTAATTTTGTGTTAAAGTACACTCAGCTGTTGAACAGAGAGGTTGATGGCCACAAAACCACCTTTCTCTTTTTATTCAAAGCAAGAGAAGTTCTGAAAAAGTCCACCAAAAGAAGACTTCTTGTTGCTAGGGTGCGAATTGGAGAATCAGAATTACCGGAAATTGAATGGGGCACATTCAATGACAGTGGTAAATGGTTCGGTATGTATTCTATTGTAGTGCCTAAACTGTAACAAAATTAAAAAACCGCAGAAATTTCTGCGGTTTCTTTCTTTATCTTTAGTGAACCTTACGCCTCACAGTTCACACATACCTCCCCCATCACCATCACTTTGGGTTTCTTGGCAGACTCGAGCTCTTGGAGCTTCTTGCGGCCAAACTGCTGTGCTGCGTTCATCGAGTGCTGGTAGTAGAGGGTTTTGATCCCTTTCTCCCATGCGTAGAGATAGAGTGCATTGAGGTCTTTGGCGGGGATCGTCGGATCGATCATGATGTTGAGTGACTGCGCTTGATCGATAAAGGCTTGTCGATCTGCTGCCTGCTCGATGATCGCCTTTTGGTCGATCTCAGCAAAGGTACGGAATACCTTTTTCTCATGATCGGTGAGGAACTCGAGGTGTTGCACCGAGCCGTCGTTGTCACGGATACTATCCCAAACTTCTTTGGTGTTGTACCCCTTTTCCTCGAGGAGTGTTTCGAGGGTTGGATTCTTGAGGGTGACTTTCATCTTGTCGACATCCTTCACGAAGGCATTAGACATGAGCGGCTCGATGCCTTGCGATACTTGTCCCAAGATAAATGCAGATGAGGTGGTCGGTGCAATCGCAAGAAGTGTCGTGTTGCGACGACCGTAGCCTTTGAGGACTTCTGGTTCGCCATAGTCAGCAGCCATCTGTGCTGAAGCAGCATAGGCTTTATCATGGATGAGTGCAAAGATTTCTTTGTTGAGTGCTGCTGCTTCTGGGCTTTCAAATGAGATGTTGTTTTCTTGGAGGAAGGTGTGCCAACCGAGGACGCCGAGTCCGAGCGCACGGTGCTCTTTGGCAAACTTGTGCGCACGCTGCATAAAGTAGAACGCGCTCTGTCGGTGTGGATCACTACTATCGCGATAGCTCTCCAAACGCTCAATGAAGTCCTGTATCACTGTGTCGAGAAACATCGTGAGTGTCTCAACTGCGTCGGTGTCTTTCCATTCATGGTAGTGGCGAAGGTTGATCGATGAGAGGCAGCACACAAACGAGATGTCATCAGCAGTCGGGAGCGCGATCTCAGAACAAAGGTTGCTGTTGTAGATTTTCATCCCCTTGTCTTTGTACACATCAACTGTGTTGTTGTTGACCGTATCGGTAAACATGATGTACGGATAGCCGATCTCAGTGCGGCGCTGGATGACCTTTGCCCAGATGCGGCGCTTGTCTTGATCACCATCCACCATCTCTTTGAGCCACTGATCAGTCACAGTGACGGCATAGGTTGATTCTTGGATCGGGTGCCCTTCTTTGCCGATGTTGAGGTATTCTTCGATATCACCGTGCTCGATCGGCAGATATGGCGCGCAGTGCCCACGACGAACCGAGCCTTGACTCACGATGTTGATGAGATTGTCAAAAAGCTCGAGGAAGTGTACTGACCCCGATGAGTGGCCATTGTCTTTGATCACTGCGCCGCGAGGACGAAGTGCACCGAGATACACTGATGTGCCACCACCATTTTTGGTCATCATCCCGACTTCTGCATGTGTGTAGAGGATGCGAGACATATCGTCATCGACATAACTTCCGAAACAGCTGATCGGGAGCCCTCGTGGATGGCCGTAGTTGGACCAAATCGGAGACGCAAGCGAATAAAAGCCTCGTGACATGTAGTCATAAAACTTGTCTGCAAATCCTGGTTTGTTTAGATGCTTTTCTGCGGTCTCTGCGATCTGTCTGATGCGCTCTTCAGCACTCATGCCGCCGATGAGATACCCTTTTGCCAAAAATTTTCTACTGTTTTCGTTGAGCCAATACATAGTGGGGATACTGTTATACCTAATAATTAAAACAAATCGTCGCTCGTGATGCTTTTGTTTTTCTTGTTGTAGTTGATCGACTTTTTATTGAAGAAGTCACCGTGCTTGGTAGCGATCACTTCGTCATAGAACCAATCAGATGCTGCAAGGAGTGCAGGGTCAGTGTCAAAGAGCTTGGCGATGCCGATACTCTGGAGGGAGCGGTTAAATCGATCCTTGATAAACTCGATGACGACTGCTTTGGGAAGGAACTCAAGCTCTCCGCTTTCAAAAATCCATTCGACAACCTGCTGTTCTGACGTAAATGCTTCACGGCACAAGTCGAGGACTTCTGCCTCAAAGACAGCGTCGAACCAATCAGGATGCTCTTCTTTGATGATGTTGATAACGTCGATCCCAAAGAGTCCGTGGATCTGTTCTTCTTTGGAGGTTGCTTCGACCGCGTTTGATATGCCTTTGAACAAGTTTTTGTACTTGTTGAACGACATCATGATGAGAAACTGTGAAAAGAGTGATACGTGTTCGATAAACAATGCAAAAAGGAGCACTGATTGGCTATAGTTGCGGTTGTCATCACTGCGTGCGTTGGCAAGTGACTTTTCGAGATAGTGGACACGCTTGGCAAGTGCAGGGATCTGTCCGATCGTCTTGAACACTTCGTTGAGTCCAAGTATCTCAAGGAGGTGTGCATACGCATCGGTGTGACGCACTTCACTTTCGGCAAATGTTGATCCGACCGCACCGATCTCCGGCTTTGGAAGCTTTTTGTAGATATCACCCCAAAACGTCTTGACCGCAACCTCGATCTGCGCGATTGCGAGCATGGTGTTTTTGATCACGTTGCGCTCTGCATCGGTGACGTTGACCTTGAAGTCTTGGACATCTCCGACAAAGTTGAACTCGGTGTGGATCCAGTATGAGTGGCGGATCGCCTTTACATACTCATAAAGCTCTGGGTACTCGTACGGCTTGAGCTGTGAGCGCTTTTTGAAGATATCGCGCTTGCGCTCTTTGCTGCGCTCTTGTCGGTAGAGGATATATGCCTTGGCAACCTCAAAATCACCCTTTTGAGCAATCGCTTTTTCGACGATGTTTTGGATTTCTTCGACTTCAGGAACTCTATCACCTACAAAGTCGCGCTCAAGCTCTTCGACGACACGATCAACGAGCTCTGCGAGAGAAACGATGTCGATAAGCACCTTGGATGCTTGATACGCCTTGGCAATCGCAGCCTCAATCCGAGACCGGTCAAAGTCAACAATCATCCCACTGCGTTTTCGTACTACACCAATCGTCATACAAGTGTACTTAGTATACAAAAATTATGTGTGCATCAAGAATATCTGTGACGATTTTGCACGATCTAAAATGCTTTGGGCTGATTGTAAAGATATGTGCCGAGAAAGCGTGATAATACCGCTCTGTTTTGCCGCTTTTTTAAAAAAATTATCGAGCGTTCCAAGTGAGCTTCTCACCGAGAGCAAGTTTATCCACAAATGCACTCCCGCTTGGCAATTCAAGAACATATACGACTGGTTTGGGCGGGTAAAAAACACTCGGATAGGTCTCTGGAGCAACGTCGCGGGTGATGCCTGCTACCTGCCACGCATCATCGATCCATACGATGTCGATCGGGTACCGCATATTCTTCATCCAAAACCCGTACAAAGCCGGCGTATCAAAGACAAAGAGCTTGCCCACCCCCTCAGGAAGGCGCTTCGTCCCAGAGAGACCCTGCTCCCGCTCTCTCTCTGTATCTGCAACTGACACTTGGACGGTCATCCCCTGGGTACTGATAGTTCCATCCAAAGGTAAAGGTCTGGAACGCAAAAAGAGCACGATAAGTGCTCCTGTTGCTAGAACAATGAGTAGTAATGCGTTTGGAATGCGAGATGTTGTCATATTTCTTTTGCCTCGATCTACCGTGATGTACTCTATAGATGCACACCATGGGTTTGTGTATGATAACCCACATACCGGGAGTATGAGAAAGCATACCACTTTTTGTACTCCATAACGGAGCAATCAACCGTATCAATCGGTATCTTGCGATACTGACTATCTCAATTTGAGTTAATCCACGAGCAGCTTCCGCTACCCGTGCCTTGTTACGACTTATTCCCTGTCACCGATCTTACCGTAGTCCCTCCTTATGGAGAGCCTTCGGGTACTACCGGCTCCCTTGAATTGACGGGCGGTGAGTACAAGACT
>CAYZSX010000021.1:0-5560 GCA_964481155.1 uncultured Candidatus Saccharibacteria bacterium | reverse complement strand
TGGTGAAATGGATATCACAGCGGTCTTCGGAACCGTTATTCTGGGTTCGAATCCTGGTAGGTGCACAACGACACAATATCGAGAACTGCTTCTCGATATTGTGCATTGTGCAGGCCGGAGACATGTCCGAAGGACAGTCGAGGCGGGGTCGCGACATGTTCCGCTAGGAACATAGTTGTGACCACAAAATAAGCTACAATATCCCTATGGATACCCCTACTCTTCCCCTATTTGTTACACGTGTAACGACCGACCTGCAAAACGCGGGTTTTGAGGCATACCTGGTTGGTGGGTGTGTCCGCGACCTCCTCATGGGTCGTACCCCCAAAGACTGGGACATCACTACCAATGCTCGTCCAGAACAGGTACTTGGGGTATTCCCAGACCTCAAAACAGTCCACGAAAACACATTTGGGACCGTGACGGTACTCAACATGCCACCAGAACCTGATGGAACTGTTACACGTGTAACACCCGACACTGACAACATCGTCCAGATCACCACCTACCGTTCAGAGGGTGCCTACAGTGACAACCGTCGCCCAGACACTGTTTCATATGAAACAAAGCTCGAGAAAGACCTCGAGCGCCGAGACTTCACTATGAACGCCATCGCCTGGGATCCTATATCAGACACCCTCGTAGATCCATATAACGGACAAAAGGACATAAAAGACAAACAGATACGCTGTGTCCTTTATCCTGAGGTGCGCTTCCAAGAAGATGCGCTTCGTATGCTCCGAGCAGTAAGGTTTTCCACAACACTCGGCTTTGCTGTTACACATGAAACACTCCTAGCGATCACTGCACATGCAGACCTTCTCGCTCATATATCTCCTGAGCGTATACGGGATGAATTTGTAAAAATCATCCAATCCCCTAGCCCGAGCTATGGTATCAGCCTCCTCGAAAAGACCAGCCTCCTCCGCCATATCGTCCCGGAGCTCTATGAAGGTATCGGCTGCGACCAAAAGGGTGCTCACATATATGACGTCTACGAGCACCTCCTCCACGCACTCCAGCACGCTGCCGACAAAGGATACCCGCTTGAAGTCCGGCTTGCTGCTCTATTTCATGATATCGGCAAGCCTGCCACCCGCAGGTATGACCGATCTCGCGACAAATACACGTTTTTTGGCCATGAGGTCGTCGGTGCTCGTATGACCAAAAAGATCCTTGATAGGCTACACTTTTCACGTGAAACGGTTACACGTGTAACCTCCTTGGTGCGAAACCATATGTTTTTCTCGGATACTGAGCAAATCACCCTCTCTGCAGTCCGCCGTATCATCCAAAAGGTAGGCGCTGAACACATCTGGACACTTATGGATGTCCGGGAATGCGACCGTGTCGGTATGAAAAAAGCAGAAGCTCCCTATCGCCTCCGCAAATACCACGCGATGGTCGAGGAAGCACTCCGCGACCCGATCTCGGTATCTCAGCTTGCGATCAACGGTACCTACCTCATGCAGACGTTACACGTGAAACCAGGTCCTCGTATGGGCTGGATCCTTCACGCACTCCTCGAGGAAGTCCTCGAAAACCCTGCGCTTAACACCGTAGAAACTCTCTCTGGTCGAGTGATTGAGCTCGATAAACTTGATGACGCATCTCTCAAATTACTCGGTGAAAAAGGTAAAGAAAAAAAAGAAGAAGTAAACGAAGAAGAAGTCGGCAAGTTACACATGAAACACGGCGTCCGCAAGTAGTTGCAGTACTTTACACTTTACTGTAAAGTGTAAAGTATGGATGAAATCATCAAAATAGGAGGGGATCAGGTCGCATATGTCGCAACACTCCAATACCTGCACAAAGCAGGGCGCCCGGTCTCGCCCCACGAGCTTGCCCTTGCACTCGGCAAAAGCCGGGTAACCGTCCAATCAGTCCTCAAGCGCCTGATGCAGAACGGCTGGGCGATCAAAGAAGGGAAGTCTCCCAAAGTCACCTATAGAGCAGTCGACCCTTTTGCCAAAGAGCGTCCAGTACCCAAAGAAGAGATACCTACAGACCGACATTCGGTAGATGCATTTATTGCTTGGTGCAGGCAGCATGGGTACCATGTACCTGAGATAGCACTCGAGTATCAAAGACACATCAAACTACAAGGAACATAAAACACCCCCGAGCATCGTGAGGGTGTTAGTTGTAGCAAGTGTGTAAGTAGTAGGAAGAATCGGGGATAACATCATATTCTGGGTCTAAACCCATGGTCCACAAAAGATGTGAGTGAAACAAAGACGTATCGTACTTTATAGACTCTACGAGATTAACAAACTGATCTCTATCAAACTCGACGTCCTCGATAAGCATACTCAGAGCCTTGCGATCTGAAGCATTGTGAGGGATACAGTCCAAAAAATTGAGTACCTGGGACAGCATCTCAAGAAGGTTTTTACTCATCTCTAGAAGCTCTTGTAATCCAGACACCTGTTTCTGATAAAACAATCGTGACTGATCAGGTCGATAAGGCAAATGATGCTGCTCAAAAAAATAAAATTTTTCCCAATAACACTCTCTGTAGAGCTCTCCTCGCTCAAGAATTTCGTAGCAAAGAATCTCTCGTGTTGGATATGGAGTATTTCCAAACAGTTTCTTCCAGTACTGTTTCAATTTATTCATCGGTACATTATTTGTTGCCACTATACGCTTTTGATATCTTTTTTGCAAAAACAATACGAGTATGTTGTACTAGATCGAATCAAAACCAGTACACTCATGGATCCATTACAAAAGAAGATACCTGACAACAACCCTTCAACCAAACAACAACCACCCGAGTCACAACCTCCTCCTAAAAAAGAAGGAGAAGAACCTAAAAAAATCCTCACTGACGGAGGGACGTATGCAAACAAGGGAAATCCGACATTTGCTGGTCGCTAAAACGAAAACCCCGTAAAAACGGGGCTTTTTAGCATTCAAATCGCTGAATCTGGTACATAGTGATCCATCGGATCAGGTGTTTTTTTCAAATCAATGACTTTGGTTGATTCACCAGTATCAGCGCGTATGGCTGACTCGTGGTCTTTAACGTTACCATCAAATCGTGAGTTGAAAGGTTTTTTCCATAACCACGCAGGGACGACACTGACGATACGTCTTTTGACACTAAAAGGGACTATTTTGGCCATAATATAAGGGGATTTTGCACAACTATAGCACAAAAACTATCTGTTGTATAGATTATCGATCGATCTCAAGGAGGATGGGGCAGTGGTCGCTGCCGTAGTACTCAGTGAGTGTCTCAAATGACTGTACCTTGTCCGCAAGGCGAGGGGAGACAAAGAAGTAGTCGATACGCCAGCCGACATTGCGGGTACGAGCCTTGGTCTTTTGGTCCCAGTAGGTATAGACCTCGGTTTTGTCAGGATTGAGCTGGCGAAACACATCGATCCAGCCGAGAGCGACCACGCGATCCATCCATGCACGCTCTATAGGGAGGAATCCGACATGATCGACGTTTTCCTTGGGACGGGCGAGGTCGATCTCGGTGTGAGCAACATTGACGTCCCCACACCAGATGACTGGCTTATGCTTCTCAAGCTTGTCTATATACGAGAGAAACGCATCATAAAAGGCGAGTTTGTAGTCGAGGCGCTCTGGTGCACCGCCGCCGTTGGGGAAATAGCAGTTGATGAGGTAGTAGTCAGCGTACTCGAGGGTGATGAGCCGACCCTCTTCATCGAGCGCAGGGACACCGAGTCCATACGTGACGGCGATCGGAGACTCTTTGGTATAGATCGCAACACCGCTATAACCCTTTTTGGTCGTAGGGGAGCAAAAATAGCTCTGGTAGCCAAATACCTCGCGCACATCCTCGGGAAGCTGATCAGGAAGCGCTTTGGTCTCCTGGAGACACACGATGTCGGGATCATAGTCACGAAACAAGGGGTCAAAGTATCCCTGCTTGGCAGTTGCGCGCAAGCCGTTGGTGTTCCACGAGATGAGTTTCATGCGGTAAGTATAGCCCGCACACCCTCCCAATAAAAGAACCCCTTCCGAAGAAGGGGTCAAGATGGTGTAAGCAGTTACGGGGTACTAACGATTGAAAAGAACTTGGTAAACCGATGAGGGTCTTCGCGGTACGTTTCCCAGGCAAGGACACCTATGGTGTATAAAATCGCCGTTCCAAAAATGATTAACGCTTTGTGCTTTTGATTCATTGTCTTCATAAAGAGCTTTTTTCACATTAAAACACAAAAATAGCAAAAAGAAAAGCCCCACAGCAAATAAGGGGCTTTTTATAGAGAGTTTTTGTTTGATGATTTTTAATACATCATAGGAGATTGGTTTTGAAAGAACTACTAGGGTTCAGCATCAGTACGATGGACCACGGACCGTGGTGAGTGAGAAACGAGAAGTCGTTTTGGATAAACATATTTGTCTTTCAAACAACATCTTCTGGATCAATTGTACCAACAGCGGTGTAGGGGCGCAACTGTGTATAACTTCTTATTCATAAAAAAGCCGCACACCCGTAGGTTGCGGCCCTATGATCACTCTTCACAAAATCAAAATCATTGCTCATCTTTCTTTTCGGAAGGCTTTTCAGTAGAAGTGTCTGTAGGAACACCTGAGTGATTTTCTTCTCCCACCTGGACAATAATGCTAGCGCCATCACCGGAGTTTTCTACGTATACCACAGGGGTATTGCTTGGACTTCCGATAGCGATCAGCACATCTTTGTGCTTCACCGTGCCGCCACCGACACTCGCCACAGCTGTAACCAATGCAGCGAGCTCAGCGAGATCGCTCTTAGTTGGAACACTCTCAGCAGTGTATCCTTTAGTTGCAGGTGCAACAGCAGGAGTACTCGAGGTAGTAGAGCGCTGCGGCCAATTACTAAAAATCCATTTGATAATCCAAGCGGTAATGACGAGCAGGATCAGGAATGCAAAAAGTTGCAAAATCCCCCACAATACAGGCCATAGTCCGAATGGATCAGATGAATTATCAGAAGTAGTGATGGTTGCCAGGCCAGTGATAGTTGTGTCTTTTGATACCTGCACCCTGAGCGGGGTAGGTTTTCCTGTTTCTACGCCAAGTAATTTCGGCTGGGAAAGCTTTTTGCCGGAGCAGCTCCAGCGAGGAGCCGTCAGTACTCTGGTTTCACCTGGTACCAAGATGGTAGTATCAGCAGTCACTGTGATTTTTTTATCCACCTGCTTTTTTGATACATCTTTAGAACAACTCATAAGAGCGGTGGTAGCAATCAGTATTGCCAAGAAAAAAACTTTTTTCATGTTTCTTTTGATTTTGTTTGAAAAGATCAGTCCACTTATCTTTCGGTAGGACTAAACACCGTTTATATGTTTCTGGTTGAATTATAGCATTTTACAGCACTTTTGTCAATACTTATTTATTTCTTACTATGAAACTTTTTGTGCACCTCGCGGAGCTGTTTGTCGGTGATGTGGGTGTAGACCTGGGTCGTGGCGATGTTGGCGTGTCCGAGCATCATCTGGACACTACGAATATCGGCGCCGTTGGAGAGGAGATTGGTCGCAAATGAGTGCCGCAAGACGTGGGGAGTGACTTTTTTGGAGATACCAGCCTTGATCGC
>CAYZSX010000020.1:0-5921 GCA_964481155.1 uncultured Candidatus Saccharibacteria bacterium | reverse complement strand
ATTTGCGGCTTTTTTTATTTGCCTATATGATTGCACGGTATGACAAAAATTCACGAAACAGAAGAACGATCACTTATTATTATCAAGCCGGACGCAGTCCAGCGTTCGCTCGTCGGAGAGATTGTGACCCGCTTTGAACGCAAAGGGCTCAAGCTCATCGGGATGAAGATGATGCAGCTCAAAGAAGCGCTCCTGCGTGAGCACTACGCGCACGTTGCAGACAAGCCGTTCTATCCACGGATTGAGCGGTTCATGATGTCATCTCCCGTGGTGGTGATGGCAGTTGCGGGGATCAAGGCAGTCGATGCGATCCGCACCATCGTCGGTCCAACCAAAAGCTATGAAGCGCTCGGCGGAACGATCCGTGGCGACTACGCACTCTCGATGCAGTCCAACGTCGTACATGCATCTGATTCAGTTGAGAACGGTGATGCAGAGATCGCACGCTTTTTCACTCCCGATGAACTTGTCGAGTACGAAAAAGTTGATACCAAGTTTGTATTTTCGGACGACTTGATGTAAGAACTGTCGTGTTGTGTGCTTGTGAGGTAACGACACACTAGATTTATCCACTGTCTATCTTGTTGCGTAGGGTAGAGCAGGTATACTTAGGGTACGGCTATTTAAAAATAGTACTTAGAACATGTTTTTCAGGGCAACCGTTGTAGGTATCTGGAGACTATGGGTGTGAGTAATAATTTACATCGAAGTATCTTTGTATCTCGCGTGGCCCACTTGGCATAAAGCTAAGGTACTATTTTCTCAAATAGCCGTAAGAAGGATCCCTCTTGAAACCAGGAGGGATTTTTCTATTGTGTATACTATCTACATGTACAAACGACTCGTTTTGACCGCAGCAACCACAGGCATATTCCTGTTTGTCGTCAACTGGATTGCAAATACGTTTTATTGGTACGTATCTATCTCATGGTTTGACATGCTCATGCATACGATCGGCGGGATGTTTACCGTCTTTGTTGCGGCAGCGTTTTTGTATCGGTCTCGACAGCTTCAAGGGCTTGATAGCAAGGAGCTTTTTATCACACTCGCACTCATTGCATTTATCATCGGGCTTGGGTGGGAATACTACGAGTATCTCGTACAATTTTTGATCAAGTCAGTGCAGCTCGCATCGATCCCAGACTCTATCTCTGACCTCATCTGCGATATGGTCGGTGGTGTGATCGCAAGTATCTTTGTGATTGTCATGCAAAGACGGTACAATAGACGATAATGCCTGCACGCGAAATCAAAAAAAATACACTCATGCTCACGTTTGCCGGAGGTACCGGGAGTGTGACGGGTGCAAACTTCCTTGTTGAAGGAGAGGGGATAACGTTTCTCGTTGACTGCGGACTCAATCAAGGCACCAAAATGGCTGATGACAAAAACTGGGAACCGTTTCCATACGATCCAGCAACTGTCGACTACCTGTTCATCACCCATGCGCACATCGATCACATCGGCCGCATCCCCAAGCTCGTCTACGATGGGTTCAAAGGGCAGATATACTCGACGATCCCAACCAAAGACATCGCGCACCTCATGCTCGAAGACACTGCCAACATCCTCTCGCACAACGATGATGACAAACTCAAAGAAGTCTATAGTTTAAAAACGATAGAGCAGGTGATGAGTCTATGGAAGGTGATTGATTATCACCAAGACCTTGCGGTGGGTCCGTATGTATTTCGCTATCGTGATGCAGGACACGTCTTGGGATCGGGGATGCTCGAGCTCATCTACAACAACAAAAAGATTGTCTTTACCGGAGACCTTGGCAACTCACCATCACCACTCTTGCGTGACACCGAAGAGCTCAAAAACGTCGACTACATGCTTATGGAAAGTGTCTATGGTGATCGCAACCATACCGAGCGGGCAGTGCGCCGTGAACGTCTCGAGGCAACGATCGAAGACAACTACAAACGCAAAGGCACTCTCGTGATCCCAACCTTTTCACTTGAGCGCAGTCAAGAACTCCTGTTTGAAATCGATCAGCTCGTCGAGCATGACAGAGTACCCAAGATGCCGATCTTTTTTGATAGTCCGCTCGGTATCCGGCTCACAACGGTGTATGCCAAGCATGCTCAGTACTTCAACGACTTTGCGCGGACGCTTGTCGGAGAAGGAAACGACATTTTTGCATTCCCAGGACTCAAGTCCACACTACTCACCGAAGAATCAAAAGAAATCCTCCATGCGACCAACCCCAAGATTGTGATTGCAGGGAGCGGGATGAGTAACGGTGGTCGTATCCTTCACCATGAAGCAAATTATCTCCCTGATCCCAACAACACGATACTCCTCACCGGATATCAATCAGTAGGTACACTCGGCCGTATGATTCAAGACGGCGCCAAGCAAGTAACAATCAGTGGCAGAACCGTGCCGGTCAATGCCCATGTTGTGTTTATCGATGGGTATTCTGGGCACAAAGATTCTGATCACCTCATCGAGTTTGTCGAGCACACTGCGGACTCGCTCAAAAAGGTATACGTTGCGATGGGAGAACCCAAGAGTTCACTGTATCTCACACAGCGACTTCGCGACTATCTCGGTGTGGAAGCCTACGCACCAGAAGAGGGTGATGTGGTAGAATTGGATTGCAATTAACCTATGAACGATACAGCAACGCAGACAAACAAATACGTGTGCTACAACGGTCCTATCGAAAACGATGCTAAGCATGGACACCTCAAACTCAAGATTGGTGTTTCTGGTGCTGCAGAGACAGGGCACTGTGGACTCAATGCGCTCGACAAAGCCAAAGAACTCGGTCGTGAGATCATCCGTCAAGGCGGGATACTCCTCAGTGGTGCAACGACAGGGTTTCCACTGTGGGCATGTATGGGCGCCAAAGAAGAGCGTGGAGTATCGATCGGACTTTCTCCTGCTGCCACACAAAAGGAACACCTCGAAACCTATCGACTCCCGGTCGACTATATGGATCTCATTATCTACACCGGCTTCGGGTTCCCGGGACGAGACATCTTGTTTACGCGCAGTTGTGACGCGATCATCATCGGGTGCGGACGTATCGGTACGATCCATGAGTTCACCATCGCATTTGAAGACGGTAAACCAATCGGCGTCCTCGAAGGTCCGTGGACGATGGGAGAGCAGATCAAAGACATTATTGCAAAAGGTAATCGCCCTGCAGACAAAGTGATATTTGACGATGATCCCAAGCGTCTTGTTGAGCGTATCATCGCGATGATAGAAGCAGATCATGCTGCGATCGCCGAAGGTCGCACAGTGTAGCTCTCTAGACAGAGGTGTGCTAGGATAAGGGTATAAGCGCCTGAGGAGCTATCAACTCCGAGCTTGTGGGAAGAAATCCAAATGGAGAGTAGAACCCAATCAAATGAGTCCGCCGGCTGGCGGAAAACCGAGGTGGTACCACGACTTTAGATACTAAAGACTCGTCCTTGGAAAGTAATTGCAAGATTATTTTCTAGCGACGAGTTTTTATTTTTTATGCAAACACAAGATACAACCAAATCAAACGCTGCGCTTCGTGAAGAAGCAGTTTTGGCATTTTGGAAAGAGCGGGGGATATTTGAAAAAACCGTAGCAAAAAACAAAGGTCAAACACCATTTGTCTTTTTTGAAGGGCCGCCGACCGCAAATGCAAAGCCAGCGCTTCACCACCTCGAGGCGCGTGCGTTCAAAGACGTGATCCCTCGCTACAAGACGATGCAGGGGTACTATGTGCCACGCCGCGCTGGGTGGGATACGCACGGACTCCCTGTCGAGCTCCAGATCGAAAAGGCGCTTGGACTCACGAGCAAAAAAGACATCGAGACATACGGTATCGCGCAGTTTAACAAAGCATGCAAAGACTCGGTGTTTACCTACATCAAAGATTGGGAGACATTCACTGATCGCATGGGCTACTGGGTAGACAAGGAAAGTGCGTACTATACGTTCAATGCGTCATATATGGAAAGCCTTTGGAGCATCGTAGGGCGTGTGCATGAACAGGGACTTCTCTACAAAGATTACCGCGTGCTCCCATGGTGCGCACGCTGTGGTACCACACTTGCGACTCACGAACTCGCGCAGGAGTACATGGATGTCAAAGATTTGTCGGTGTACGCCAAGTTTCCGATTGTCGGATTTGAGAAGGCGTATTTCCTCGCATGGACGACGACTCCATGGACGCTCCCTGGCAACGTAGCGCTCGCAGTTGGAGCTGACATCAACTATGTCGAAGCAAAAGTGGGAGACGAGATACTCGTCCTTGCCAAAGATCGCCTCTCAATACTTCCTGAGGGATATGAAATAATCGCAGAGCACAAGGGAAGTGAAATGGTGGGTATGAAGTACACACCAGTTTATACAGTACCCACACTTGCTTCAGAAAATTCGTACAAGATATATACAGCAGACTTTGTCACTACAACTGATGGTACTGGTATCGTGCATATCGCGCCGATGTACGGTGCAGATGACTTTGATGTCGCAACCAAGCACAATCTCCCCAAGGTACACACCGTCGGCGAAGACGGCAGAGTGCTCGCTGAGATCGATTTCTTGAAAGGACGCTTCGTGAAGGATGAGGAGGTTGCCGTCGACATCATCAAAGATCTCGCGCATCGCGGACTTCTTTTCAAAAAAGAAAAGTACGAGCACTCATACCCACACTGCTGGCGATGCAAGACGCCGCTCATCTACTACGCGCGTGACTCGTGGTACATCCGCATGTCAGAGCTTCGAGACAAACTCATCGCCGAAAACCAAACCATCAACTGGGAACCCAATCATATCCGCGACGGGCGATTTGGTGAGTGGCTCGATGGACTCAAAGACTGGGCGATCAGTCGCGAACGGTACTGGGGGACACCACTGCCGATCTGGGCTGCCGAAGATGGAGAAAAGATAGTTGTCGATAGTGTCGAGAAACTCAAACAGTATGCCAAAAAGTCTGGCAATACGTACCTCGTTATGCGTCACGGACAGACCGGAAGCAATGTCGAAAACGTATGGAGTATCGACAGTCATACACCAGATCCGCTCACCGATGAAGGCAGGGCACAGGTCCTTGCAAGTGCAACACAGCTCCACAATATCGACCTCATCATTGCGTCACCGTTTCCTCGTACCCAAGAAACAGCCAAGCTCGTTGCAGAAACGCTTGGCATTGATCCGACCAGTATCATCGCAGATCCAAGGCTCGGCGAGTGGAATGTGGGAAGTGAGTTCAACGGCAAGCCGCACGATGCATACTTTGTGGTGCGCAATGCGAGTGCAGATCGATACCATTTCAAAACTAGCGATGGAGAATCGTACGCGCAGGTGATCACACGAGCAGGATCGTTCATATATGATATCGAGAGAGAGTATCAGGGTAAACGCATCCTCATCATTTCACATGGCGCAGTCACGCGTGCGCTCGAGCTTCATGTACAAGGAGTGTCGTTTGAGAGCTTGTTCCGCCAGACGCGAGACTATCATAACTTTGACAATGCAGAAGTGCGCACCATCGACTTTGCGCCACTTCCGCACAACGGTGACTATGAGCTCGATCTCCATCGTCCATATATCGACGACGTCATCTTGGTCAAAGACGGCAAAGAGTTTCGTCGCGTCAAAGAAGTGATGGACGTGTGGTTTGATAGTGGATCGATGCCGTTTGCACAGGATCACTATCCGTTTGAGCACGAGACCGACCTCCCATACCCGGCAGACTTTATCTCTGAAGCTATCGATCAAACCCGCGGATGGTTCTACACGCTCCTTGCGGTCGGCGTGCTCATGGGTCGCGGTACTCCGTACAAAAACGTCATTTGTCTCGGACACCTCCTCGACAAAGACGGCAAGAAGATGAGTAAATCGATCGGCAATATCGTCGAACCGTTTGAGCAGATGGACAAGTTTGGAGTAGACGCAGTCCGCTACTGGATGTACAGCGTCAA
>CAYZSX010000019.1:0-6016 GCA_964481155.1 uncultured Candidatus Saccharibacteria bacterium | reverse complement strand
GGGATCGACCCCAAAACAACCGACCCTCGCGCAATCAAAAACATCATTAGCAGAAGTGCAAACGCATTTCTCAAACCAGAAGACCTCGAACATGAAGCAAATCCATCGTATCGCATGGCCGGTCGTATCTGGACCACATACCGATCGCTCAAACGAGAACAAAAAGCGCTCGACTTTGATGATCTGCTTACCCAAACCGTTGAACTACTGGAACAAGAGGGTGATGCACGAGAGTGGTGTCACCGGACATGGTCACATATACATATAGATGAATACCAAGACACCAACGAGGTTCAGTACCGTATCGCGCGAGCACTCGCATCTCACACCAAAAACATCTGTGTCGTCGGGGATAGTGACCAAAGCATCTACTCATGGCGTGGTGCCAACATCAAAAATATCCTTGAGTTTGAACACGACTACCCTGAAGCAACCGTTGTGATCCTCGAAGAAAACTATCGCTCAACTCAAACAGTACTCACTGCTGCCAACGAAATCATCAACAAAAACAACTACCGCACTCCCAAAAAACTCTTTACCAGCAACGGCGCAGGGGAGCTCGTCTCACAGTACAGTGCTTATGATGAAAGCGATGAAGCAGGCTTTGTCGTTGAGCGATGCATCGAACACATCGACAGTGGTGTGGCACCCGCAGATATCGCGGTCCTATTTCGCACCAACGCACAATCACGTGCGCTCGAGGAAGCATTTCTCTCATACCACATCCCATACCAAGTGCTCGGCGTACGATTCTTTGAACGACGAGAAATCAAAGACGTACTTTCATACCTTCGCGCGGTACTCAACCCTGATAGTCTGCTTGATATCAAGCGCATCATCAATGTTCCTGCACGCGGTATCGGCAAAGTAACCGTTGCCAAACTCTTTGCAAAAGAAGAACTCACTGGCAAAGCAAAGCTTGGTGTGGATGCGTTTTTTGCCATACTTGATCGAGTATGCACATACCTCGACACGCACACCGTATCAGAAACAATCAAATACCTCATTGATGAGAGTGGGATGACTGCCGCCTATACCGAAGACAAACTTGAAGGAGCTGAGCGTCTCGAAAACCTCGGCGAGCTCGTGACGATCGCAACTCGCTACGACCATCTCTCATCGGTAGAAGGGATAGAGCGTCTCATCGAAGATGCGACGCTCATGAGCGATCAAGACAACCTCGAGCAAGCACAAGGAGTAAAACTCATGACGATTCACGCGTCCAAAGGACTCGAGTTTGCAGTAGTATTTGTTGTCGGACTCGAACAAGGACTGTTCCCAAGCGAGCGAGACAGAGGTGCGACTGGAGCTGATGCCGAAGAAGAGCGCCGTCTCATGTACGTAGCGGTCACGCGCGCGCGACGCAAACTCTATCTCTCGTATGCAAGTATGCGTACCATCTATGGGATGCGCGATGTCCGGATGCCGAGCGAGTTCCTCCTCGATATCCCCGAAGAAATCATCACCCGAGAAACACGGGCGGGGGAGGTAGGATTTGGGACAGTATTCATATAATATGTGCGTATGAAAGCAAAAAAATCTCTCGGGCAACATTTCCTCACCAGTGAAAAAGCATTGCACCAGATCGTAGAGGCGGGAGACATACAACCCGCCGACACTATCCTTGAGATCGGACCCGGGAAAGGAGTGCTCACCAGAGAGCTCCTCGCACGCGCAAGTACAGTAATCGCCATAGAAAAAGATCGCGACCTCATCCCGCTCCTTGAGGAAACATTTACCCAAGAAATCAAAGAGGGGAAGCTCGAGATACACGAACAAGATGTGCTCGCTTTTGATCCAAACACACTAGGTACTCCATACAAACTGATCGCCAATATCCCGTACTACATCACCGGAGCAATCATCGAGCAGTTTACAAGTAACCAGCACCAACCCACTCGTATGGTACTCCTCATACAGCGCGAAGTCGCCGAGCGGATCGTCGCGCGCGACGGCAAAGAGAGTATCCTCTCGATCGCAGTCAAAGCATACGGGGTGCCGCACATTGTCGCGCGCGTCCCGCGAGGCGCATTTGCACCAGCACCATCGGTAGAATCAGCAATCCTTGCGATCACCGATATCTCTCGAGACTTTTTCAAAGATGTAGACGAACAGGCATTCTTTGCTGTACTCAAAGCGGTGTTTGGGACAAAACGCAAACAGATAAGCAAAAGCTTTGGGGAATTTGTAGGGGACAAGGAGGCCGCGCGGTTGGTACTCTCTGAAGCATCAATTGCACCAACCGCGCGACCCGAAGACCTCACCCTTGCCGACTGGAAAAAACTTGCGCAACTTTTCACACAAAACGGTGTACAATAGGAGTACATGAAACATCATCGACAACTCGTACTCCTCATACTGGGACTCATCACGATCCCATACATCACACATGCAGCACTAAACTTTTCCAAAGCTCCAAGTGTATCATTTGGTGGCAAAGTGCTTTCGACCAAGATCCCTTCAGTAAGTTGTTTTGGGGTCGGTACTGGACCAATAGTACTCGTGAGCAACCTCGCATCTGGCATCGGTGCAGCAACTGGCCAAGGAAGTACTGTGGGCAACATATATGGGGCAGTGCCTATATATACAACAAGTCCTACAAAAGTTCCCAAAGCAGGGCAATGGATTCTCGGGAGGCACCAAATAATCCCAAACTTTAATACTTGTGTCATCGGAGAATCAGCGCCGTTTCCAGTGAAAAAAACTACTATCTATAACGTATCAGGTACAAACTGAGGATTGTGACCATGACCAGACCAAGTAAACAATTTATCATTCGAGGATCTGTCGCCATCGGGATCGTTGCGCTCGTACTTATCGTACAGACAGACTGGTTTCGTGCACTCTTTCGCAAAGCGCCACTGCCACCAGTAGACACCACAACCGTAGGTGATGTACTTGAACAAGACAGTAATGGCAATAGTATCCCTGATTGGGAAGAACAGCTGTGGGGACTCGATCCAACAGTGCTCTATACAAACGGTGTACCCAACCGTCAAATCATCGAAGAAAAAAAGCGGTCACTTGGAGTCGCCCCGGTCGACATCAGTACACTCAATGAAACTGACAAACTCTCTCGAGAACTCTTTACCCTCGCAACTGCACTCGGCCAATCCCAAGAAGTCGACAATGCAACGCTCAGTGAGATCGCTGCGCGGTTTGGTTCGACCATAGATACCGATCTCGTCCGCAACACGTATTCTGCAAAAGACGTCAAAACAATCAAAACCACAAGTCAGTCCCTGATTGCATATACCGCCGAGCTACAAAAAGTTATGACCAAGTATGATAAAGGGCAAGCAGACATAGATGTCATCGCAGGTGCAGTCGAGACAGGCGACGAAGCTGGCCTGGCAGAGCTCGATGCGACACGTGCTTCATATCGCTCGTTTGCCAAAGAACTCATTGCGCTCAATGTACCGATAGGGATTGCTCCTTATCATCTCACGATCGCCAACAGTGTCGCTGGTATCGCAGACTCGTTCACATATATCCAAGAACTCTCTGAGAACGGGCTTTCAGCACTCGTAGGAATCGCAGTATATAAACAGTACAGCCTCTCACTCGACGCCGCTGTCGCAGAGATGGGAAACTATCTCCGTGAGTACGGTATACTATCTTCATAACCATATATGTTTCGTCATACACTCACCACACTCACACTGATCGCACTCACCATCCCTAGACTTGTGGGCGCACAAACATTCACCCCGAGTTACTCAACCAACAGCGGTACCGGGAGCAGCTTTCAGGGATTGAGCTTCAGTGGTGTCGGGAGTGCGGTCCTCAACTGTACCAACATCGGCAGTACCATATCTGGAGCAGCGCGAGATCTTTTTAAAAGTACTGACGTTGGAAACATAGCAAATATGGCTGCTTTTTCTGTCACTGGTATAGATAGTGCTGTAGCAGTCAAAGATGATGCGGTAAAAAAACAAGCTGAAAAACAAGCAAAAAAAGAAAACTGTCTCGACGGTATCGCATACTCCATGGCAAAAAACGTGCTTCAGCAAGTGTCCAACAAGACGCTCAACTGGGTCAACACTGGGTTTGATGGCAACCCGCTCTACGTCCGCGATATCGATTCCTACCTCCGATCGATCCGCGACCAAAAACTTCAAAGTTTTCTCAAGCAGGTACCCGGAGACAATCCGATCTTTGGTAATGCGATCCGATCTGCGATCACACAACAGGTAACAGGCTACACTGATGGTCGTATCAATAGGGCTATGAACACCCCCGAAGCTCGCGCATACCAAAACTTTCAACAAGACTTTACGAGTGGGGGATGGTCCGCACTTCTCAATCCGCAGAACAACCCGCTCAGTGCATACTTCAGTGCAGTACAACAGGTCAGCCGAGACATAGACAATGCACAACAAAACGTCCAAAACGAACTCGTCCAAGGAGATGGATTTCTTTCAATGAAAAAATGTGTGGAGTGGGGTGTGCAAACCTCTGGTGCTGCAACACAAAACGGTACACCTCTCGATGAGATACCTCCGGACATGATAAATACTTCTGCTCCTACAACACCTGCAACATCTGGTAGTGGCCGGAAGTGTCTCCGCTACGAAACTGTCACTCCTGGGTCAATCATCGCGCAGCAAATCGCGTATGTGACCAATTCTGCAGTTCGCCAACTCGAACAAGCAGACAAAATCAATGAAGTACTTGGATCATTTTTTGATCAACTTCTCAACAGGCTTTTTGCGAACGGGCTTGGCAGTCTCTCACGTGGTCGTGGGGCAGGAGTTAGTAGCGGCCTTGGGTCAAACGTGGTCATCGGCACCAACGGCCTTCCACTGGACAGTTTTGCAGATACCAATGCAGCACTTGGGAGTCAAATGATCACCGTAGGTGGATTTAATGGTGAACTCGATATCAGTCGCCCGCAACAACTCCGCACCATTATCAAAACACAACTCGACTACATCAACCGCGCCAAGGATGCGCAAGTCGCTATGGGACGCATCGTTCCTACACTCGGAGCACTCGACTACTGTCTCCCAGGTCCCAACCCAACGTGGCAATCAGGACTTTCTGACAATTTCCAAATTCTTATTGACTCAATACAACCAACTGGTGGTCGAGCTATTTTATACGACAAAGTTACAGATACGCAGCGATCAATTAGAATTGGTGCCGCAGGACTAGGAGCCTCAACACTTCGTACCAATCTCGAAAACTCATTTACACCCCTTATGGAAGACTACACGAGGGCACAATTTGATATAGACTCAATTACTGATGCGTACGAGGCACTCGAACCTACTCCGTTTGCACAAGCTGATGTACGCGCATTTGTCCGTAGTGCGTACCGAGAAGCAGAGCGGCTTGTTTCATACAATCGCAACATTACTGAATACACAAGATCTTATAATCAAACTATCAGAGATACTGAAGATGCCGTAGAAGAACTGCAGGATATCTATGATGAAGTACAAACTATTGTGACGCGTGCCAAGAATCGCTATATCGCTGCACAAGCAGCTGCCGGTACTCCGGTAGATACCGCTTGTATCAACCAAGCATACGTGCTCAATAACACCCCTATCGTACCTGTTGCTCGTGTAGAGAGTGATGCACCTGACCCATTTGTAGTGCAGTCGATCATCTCGAGTGATTATTTCTACAATAACCTATAATACCTACTATATGCGCCGCGCCTTTATCATCATCAGTATCATCCTTGTTATCACCGGACTTGTCATTAGCCTCATGTGGCTTTCTGCACGCCGCAGCGCTGTCAAAAACAATGCGCAAAAACCTACTTTTCGCGAATTTGTGACTGGGGACTCTCGCCAAGAGCAGCCCACAGACACCGCAGGGGGTACACTCACCGGAGTATTTGCTCCTGACCAAGAAGTCGTCGGTGGTGGCATGATCGGAAGTCCAACAGACCCTGTAGCAAACGACAGTATCCTCACCGCACCAGGAACACAGACCAGCACCTTTACCAATGACACACTTACAGTCCCCTCATCACCAAATGCAGGAGGGTCGCCTATAGCAC
>CAYZSX010000018.1:0-6628 GCA_964481155.1 uncultured Candidatus Saccharibacteria bacterium | reverse complement strand
CCGTGATGGATTGACTTGTGCGTGATTTTTAGTAATGTAACAACGTACGCATATGCCGACCAAGAAAAAACCAGTACAGAAGAAAAAAGTAAATACCGCAAAAAAGAAACCGACTCCCAAGAGTCGTCCTGTGGCCAAAAAGCCTGCAAAGAAATCTGCGCCTAAAAAGGTAAAGAAATCGGCATCACCCAAGAAAAAACAAGTTGTCAAAAAAGCTCCCGCTAAAAATAAAAAGCAAGTAAGCAAGAAACCAAAGCACAAACCACGACCGATTACGATTCGCCATGAAGGGCAAGGTACTCGCAAAGAGGTCAATATGGAAAAGAAGCTTCGCGAACTCGAAGCAAAAGCGGACGAACTTATCGAAAAGGGTAAAAAGCGTGGGTTTATCACGTACGATGAAATCCTCAAAGCGTTTCCTGATATCGAGAACAACATCATGTTCCTCGATGAGCTCTACGAAAAGTTTAGTGTTGCAGGAGTCGATGTACTCGAGGGCGGCAACCTCCTTGATATCGACAATCACGAAGATCTGTCCAAATACACCAAAGACTCGCACTCGTTTTCATCGGTACAGATGTACCTCAAAGATATCGGGCAGTACCCACTCATCGGTGCAGCCCAAGAGCGTGAACTCGCAAAACGTATCGAGCAGGGCGATGAAGAAGCCAAAAACCTTCTTGCTCGGTCCAACCTACGTCTCGTAGTGTCGATTGCCAAAAAGTATGCGAACCGTACCGCAGACCTTACACTGCTTGACCTTATCCAAGAGGGAAATATCGGTCTCTTTAAGGCAGTAGAAAAGTTTGATTACACCAAAGGGTTTAAGTTCTCAACGTATGCGACATGGTGGATCCGTCAGTCGATCACTCGCGCACTTGCTGATCAGTCTCGTACGATCCGTATCCCAGTGCACATGGTTGAGACGATTAGTAAATACAAACAAGTTGTTCGTCGTCTTGCCCAAGACCTTGGTCGCGATCCTGTTGCCGAAGAAATCGCAAACGAAATGGGAATCGAAGTCGAAAAGGTACATGTGATCGAACAGATCAACCAAGAGACTCGCTCACTCGAGCAGCCGATCGGAGATGATGAAGACAAGAGTACGTTTGGAGAGTTCATCCCTGATGACAAGATCCTACGTCCTGACCAAGAAGCGTCGCGTCGTATGCTCCAAGACGCGATCCGCAGTGTCCTTGAAGAGATTTCTCCCAAAGAGAAACGGATCCTCGAAATGCGCTACGGACTCATCGATGGAGTACAGCACACTCTCGAAGAAGTCGGCAAAGAGTTTGGAGTCACCCGTGAGCGTATCCGTCAGATCGAAGCAAAAGTCCATGAAAAGCTTCGTCAAAACGATCGCATCCAACGCCTTCGTAACTATTTTGATTAACTATAAAAACCCCGAGTAACCTCGGGGTTTTTATATGCACTAAGGGTATTTATTTGATCAGTGCGTCGATCTTTGCTTTGACATCAGCGATAGGGTATGCACCAGCGACGACATCGTATGTGCCGGTCTTGAGATTGACGATGATTGAGAACGGGGTACCTTGTGCACCGATTGATTGCGCTTCTTTGCTATCAGCTGCGACACGGTCTGATGCGGCAGTGCCGTTTATGCAACTTGCAAAAAGTTTTTCGTCAACGCCAACTGCTTTTGCATAGCTCGTGAGCGCTTTGGTGCTCGCACTTCCTGGATCAAGCGTCACGGTGATGATTTTGTCCAAAAAGGCATTGAACGCATCCTTACCACCGAGTGAACCAACACATTCGAGCGCCACAGCTTCAGCTGTTGCATTGGGGTGGATAGAGAGCGGGAAGTGGCGGTATACCCATGCAACTTTGCCATTGTAGTCAGTAACAATCTGCTGCATTGTTGTATGGAATCGTTCACAAAACGGGCAATCAGAGTCAGAGTATTCGATGACTGCAATCTGTGCAGTACTTATATCACCACGGATCCGATCATCTGTTCGGATAGAAAGCACTTCTTTGGTGATTTCGGGTGCAGGAGGGTACCCTTGCTGATTATCTTGTTTGGGTGCTGTTTTGGGACCAAACGCAACGACGAGTCCAACTGCGATGATTGCAGCTCCGGTGATGATTGCTGCAGGCAGACTGAGTCCTTGTTTTTTGGTTTCTGGTAATGGTTGTTGTGTTGTTTGTGTATCCATGCGCAAAAGTATACCACATTGAAAAAATACCCTTATGTGCTATAGTCAAAACCACATGAGTGCTGGCGAAATCGCTATCTATACCATCACGTTTTTGGCTGTCTACGTACAGGTTTTTTTGCTTGTAACCTTTTTTCAAAAACGCAAAGAGCTCAAACAAACCACCGGGCTTCCAGTACCAGTACTTGATCACTATCCAACAGTAGCAGTTATTGTGCCATGCTGGAACGAGGAAAAGACCGTACACGGTACGATCGCATCACTCCTTGCGCTTGAGTATCCACACGATAAATTGTCAGTGATCGTTGTTGATGACGGCTCAACCGATACTACGTGGCAAGAAATCTCAACGTACGAAGGTAATCCGCGTGTGCACATCTTTCGCAAAGAAAATGGTGGCAAACACACTGCGGTCAACTTTGGTATTGATCACACCGATGCAGATCTCATTGGATGTCTTGACGCCGATTCATTTGTGCAACCCGATGCGCTCAAGCGTATGGTGCATGTGTTTAACACGATGCCTGACGTGATGGCAACCGCTCCGTCGCTCATCATCCACAACCCCAAGACTATCGTGCAGTTTGCGCAGCGAGTCGAATACAACATGTCCAGTTACAACAAAAAAATGCTTTCATACCTCGGCGCGATCCATGTCACACCGGGTCCGTTCTCAATCTTTCGCAAAGAAGTGTTTCAAAAAATTGGGAAGTTTAAAAAAGCTCACGGCACCGAAGATCAAGAGATCGCATATCGTATGCAAGAGCACCACATGCGCATCTACCACTGTCACGAAGCGATCGTCCATACCTCATCACCTGATACCATCAAGAAACTGTTCAAGCAGCGACTACGCTGGATCTATGGATTTATACAAAACACGATCGATTATCGCCGGCTCATTTTCAAAACCAAGTATGGCAATTTCTCGTTTTACACACTTCCGGCGGGTATCATATCGATCTGCGCGGTTGTGTATCTCTCGTTTGCATTGTTTTACAATTTTATTGTTTTTGTAATCAAAAAGATCAATCAATGGGCAGTGGTCGGGTTCCAGGGTTCGGTGTCATCGATCCAGTTTGACCCATTTTTTATCAATACCAAGACGATTATTTTTGTTGAACTCATCATCTATACACTCGTTGTCTTTGCTGTTATCATGGGGTCATCGATCACCGGGCAAAAGAAAAAGCTCAACTGGCATATCATCCCGTATATCGTGCTTTATAGTATCGTCGCGCCACTGTGGCTTCTCAAAGCAGTCTGGAACTCTATCCGTGGTAGACGGCAGCCATCCTGGCGATAACTAGTTATGAAAGGACCACTTAAGTACATCGCTGTATTTTTCATCACCTGTGCGATCTTTGCGATCGCGTGGTTTACGAGTTCACAACTCAACGCACGCAAATTTGCCAAGCTCAAGGCAGAACAAGAAAAAATTTCTATCGGCATCCTTTCATCTGAGACACAGTTTGATCTGCGAACGGACAACACATGTGACACCCAATCAGTCTTTTCACAAGACCTCGCAACGCTTGCACAAAAGATTTCTTTTGCTGAGACAAATGTTGCTTCAGTGCAAGATGTTGTGACACTTAAAAAGCAGTACACCCTCTTACAGGTGCGTGATTATCTGTTAGGGAAGCGCGTTGCTGAGGAGTGTAAAAAACCTTTTAGAAGTATTTTGTATTTTTATGGGACATCAGTAGGCTGTACTGATTGTGTCAAACAGGGGTACGTGCTCGATGCGCTTCGTCAAACATATCCTGATGTGCGAATCTACGCATTTGACTACAACCTGGACCTCGATACGATCAGAGCTCTACGATCGATTTATGGTATCAAAGATACGCTTCCAGCACTTGTCATAAACGGGACAACCTATAGCGGGTACCGTTCACTCAGTGATCTAGAGTCTCTTGTTACCAAATAGTCTGTGATAGACTATTTGTATGAAAAAAATATTGATTGGTATCCTCATAGTTGTGTTCGGTATCTTGGTATGGAATGCTTCAAAGCAAAAACAAGCACCAGTTCAAGATATAAAAAATGGCCAGACTAATCCTGGTGCGGTAGGTATAGCAACCCCTGATATGCCTGTAGCTAAACTCCCCGCAGGGAGCGCTACTCCTGGCGATCCTAAGGCGCTACAAGACAAAACGTGGGTATGGCAAAAGACTACTGTTGTCGGTGGGACAACGATCACTCCAGACAAACCAGGCGTGTTTACTCTTACGCTCACCACTGATGGTAGGGTTATCGGCAAGACTGATTGCAATGGTTTTGGTGGAGAATACAAGCTTGGTAGTGATGGCGTGATTAGTTTTGAGCCGTTTATGAGCACGCTTATGTACTGTGAAGGTTCTCAAGAAGGTGCGTATAATACCGTGCTTGCTCAAACCAATAAATACAGTGTCGATACAGCAGGAGTTCTTGTACTTTCTGGATCAGCGGGATCAGTGTATTTTAAATAGAGGCACTCATTCCCTAAAAGGGTTGAATATGGTATAATCCTTGGTGACGGCGGGGGATACCCCATAAAGCCTCATTTTAGCAATAATCAACACAATTATGCCAAAAGAAAATTCAGCGTTCATGAAACCAATGACACTCTCAGCTGATCTCGAAGCAGTAGTCGGCAAAGGTCCGATGCCTCGCAGTGAAGTCGTCAAAGGTCTCTGGGCATACATCAAGAAGCATAACCTTCAAGATGCAGCAAACAAGCGCAACATTAATGCCGATGACAAACTCAAAGCTATCTTTGATGGTAAAGCAACGGTAAACATGTTTGAAATGACAAAACTCGTTTCAAAACATCTTTCATAATCATGGACTAAAAACTCCCGATTCTATCGGGAGTTTTTAGTATCTATGGCATACTAGAGAGTATGGGGCCCACCGATACACACGAACGCATGTTTTCTCGAGGCGCTGCGGTTTTCTTTTTCTTCCTCACGTTTGTAGTTCTTGTTCGCTTTTTGGGACCAGAACAATCACTGCACATCGATACGAGTGCACACGTATCGTCAAACATCGCAGATCCAGCAGTGCTCCCAACGTTTGAGCAGGGGATAATGCCGCATCCATCTATTGACCATATCGCGACACCTCAACCACTGCGCGCGATATATCTCACTGGGTGGTCAGCAGGGACACCGTCGAGACTTTCCAAGGCACTCAAACTCTTTGACGATTCTGTGCTCAATGCAGTTGTCATCGATATCAAAGATGCCACTGGTCGTCTGTCATATCAACCGCAAGACCCAGAGCTTGTATCGATAGGAGTTGGGACCAACCGCATCGCATCGCTTTCTCGAGTTATACAAGCATTTCATGATAGAGGGATCTACGTAATCGGACGTATAGCTGTGTTTCAAGACCCGTATTTTGCCGAGCGTTATCCTGAGGAGGCGTTTGTGGATACTCGTACAGGTGACATATGGCGCGATTACAAAGGTATCGCCTGGCTTAGACCTGATAGTACACGCGTGCGAGAGTATGTGGCGCGTATCGCGCGTGATGCTCATGCGCAAGGCTTTGATGAGATCAACGTCGACTATGTGCGGTTCCCCTCTGATGGTGAGCTCAAGTATCTCGATACGAGCGGATTTACAACATCTCGTGCAGAAACCATGCGCAGCTTTTTTGAAGCACTCCACACTGATCTCACCGGTATACCGCTTTCTGCAGATGTGTTTGGGCTTACCATGTCAGCGCGTGATGATGTCGGTATCGGACAAAAGGCAGAGCTCATCGCGCCATACGTCGATGCACTTGCGCCGATGGTCTACCCGTCACACTTTTGGAACGGTACGTACGGCATCGCGGTACCTGCGCAGCAGCCATATGAAGTCATTAAACGATCGCTTAGCGATGGGATAGCCAAACTCGAAGCAGTAGGGGTCGACAAACGCAAACTCAGGCCATGGCTCCAAGACTTTGATCTTCTCGGTATCTCGTATACGAGCGATATGGTTCGTGCACAGATCGATGCTGCAGCAGAGCTCGGGATAGATTCGTGGATGATGTGGGATCCTGCCAACACCTATACACCTGAGGTCTATAAAAAAATAAGAAATAATTGACAAATTTTTTGTGCGTAGTATAAAGAGCTTAAATGCTTTTGATATATGCACGCGATCGATTCTGTGGAACCATCAGTATACATAGCTATGTATACAGTTCCAGTTGTGGCCGTTTTGTTCCTCAACACACTCATTCGAAAAGAAAAAACATGCGCTGAGTTTTTGACAGATTCTGTTGCAGAGATATTTTACGGGGCGTTGTTTGCTATCGTGATTTCTATTGTAGGTGGAGCGGTATATCTACTTGCTTTCCGTGAATATCCCGATTTTATATATGGAGTTTTTGCAGTGCTGTGGACGTGGTTTTCTTGTCGAGAGTGGGACAAAGCAGAGGTTTGCCGATGAGGCAAACCTTTTTATTTGGAG
>CAYZSX010000017.1:0-7616 GCA_964481155.1 uncultured Candidatus Saccharibacteria bacterium | reverse complement strand
TATGCCATGTATTTGAAATAATGCAAGAGTATGCACATATAATATGTTGTGTGGAGATGGGGGGAATCGAACCCCCGTGCACAGATGATGATAGATCACTTCTACATACATAGTATCTCCTGAGTGCTCGGAAGTGATCTCAAGGAGATACGAAACGATCAACTTCTGAGCCTCTGTAGTTCGGAGTAGTAGCGAGGCGAGTACTACGTCCTATCCCGATGCATGTTGCCGCGACTGATATATCGGAAGTCTATCGGTGCGACACCAGATTGACCTAAGTTAGGCGAATGCTGGAGCAAAGTTCCAAAATGGAGACTTTACCTTAGCGATGCTGTTGCCAGTTATCGTGTGTAGGCGACGGTTTGCGAGAGTACGCCCATGCTCGGTATGCGTGATGTATCAGATCGATCAGTGTCGATACCAAACATCCCCATTGTTATTCGCCTCGGCGCAGCTCTCTATCGAGATCGCGTTTTTTGATTGAGGCACGTTTGTCAACGTTCTGTTTACCGCGGGCGATCGCAAGCTGTGCTTTGATCTGCCTGCCTTTACCATACAGGGAGACGGGTATGATCGTCAAACCTTTCTCTTTGAGCACGCGACGCAGGTCGGCGAGCTCTCGTTTGTGGACGAGGAGGGTGCGGGTCCGGTATGGATCAAAGTCACTTTCAGTATTTTTTTCTTGCCAGGCAGGGATGTGCGCGCCGAGGAGGACGAGTGTATCATCGACGATAGAGACATAGGCGCCACTGAGTGATCCGTGGCGCGCTTTGACGCTTTTGACTTCGGTACCGAGGAGCTCGATACCAGCCTCAAGTGAGTCGTCGAGGTGGTAGTCAAAGGTCGCCTTTTTGTTGCGGAGGTATTCCATGTTGCTATAGTAGCACGACTCACAGAGGAGGCGCTTTTTGTGTATAATGATCTTCATGCAACCCAAATCTCCCAAAAAAAAGCAACAGCGTCCGATTTCTTCGTATATCGTGACGACGCTGTTTATATTTGTACTTATCACCGCGCTCTACTCTGCTGTCAGTCGTATTCCTAATAAAAAAGACGATACTATCGGACTTTCTGAGGTAGCGCGTATGGTCACCGCAGGGGAAGTCACCTCGATCGACATCGATGGACAAGATTTGCTCGTCACCAAAACAGATCAGACTGTGCTCAAGGCAAAAAAGGAGCCTGACGCAGCACTGACTGAGACGCTCACTGCGTACGGTGTACCGCAGGACAAACTCGCTGCTGTCGACATTGCAGTAGTCCCACAATCAAGTTTTGGATTTTTGTTGATGACGATACTCCCGATCATCCTCCCCGTTGTGCTCATCGTATTTTTCTTTTGGATGCTCTCACGACAAGCAAAAGGTGCAGGGATGCAGGCCTTTACCTTTGGGCAATCAAAAGCTCGCGTGACTGATCCCAATGACAAGAACAACAAAGTCACATTCAAAGACGTCGCTGGTGCACGTGAAGCCAAAGAAGAGCTCAAAGAAATCGTTGACTTTTTGCGCAACCCCAAAAAGTTTATCGACATCGGCGCGCGCATCCCCAAAGGTGTGCTTCTGACCGGATCTCCAGGAACGGGCAAGACGCTCCTTGCGCGCGCCGTTGCAGGAGAAGCAGGTGTGCCGTTCTTTCACCTCTCAGGAAGTGAATTTGTCGAGATGTTTGTCGGCGTGGGCGCGTCTCGTGTACGAGATCTCTTCAAGATGGCAAAGCGTGCAGCACCCGCGATCATCTTTATCGATGAGATTGATGCAGTGGGACGTATGCGCGGTACCGGATATGGTGGCGGCAATGATGAACGCGAACAGACGCTCAACCAGATACTCGTTGAGATGGACGGATTTGAACCCAACGACAAAGTGATTGTGATGGCAGCAACCAACCGTTCTGATGTGCTCGATCCAGCACTCCTTCGTCCGGGCCGATTTGATCGGCGTGTGATTCTCGATCTACCTGATCGACGTGATCGCGAAGAGATCCTCACTGTCCACGCAACCAAAAAGCCATTTGCAGAAGACGTCAATCTCAAGACGATCGCAGAACGGACCGCAGGATTTTCGGGTGCAGATTTGTTTTCACTCATGAACGAAGGTGCGATCCTCGCGGCTCGTGAAAATCGCAAAAAGATTTCGCAATTTGATCTTATCCGCAGTATCGAAAAGGTGCTCATGGGACCAGAGCGCAAGAGCCACCTCTTTACCAAACGAGAAAAGGAGCTCACCGCATACCATGAAGCAGGGCACGCACTTGTTGCGTCTATCCTTCCTGATGCTGATCCAGTGCACAAGATCTCGATCGTTGCACGCGGTCGTGCAGGTGGATATACGATGAAGATCCCGCTCGAAGAGCGCAAACTCCAGACACGCGCAGAGTTTCTCGATGATCTCGCAATGTCGATGGGAGGCTATGCTGCAGAAAAGCTCATCTACGGTGATGTGACCACAGGACCATCCAACGATCTACAGGTGGCAACAGGACTTGCGCGTGCGATGGTGACAAGATGGGGGATGAGTGATGCGATCGGCCCAGTTGCACTCGAAGCAGATGGGGGAAGAGGAGTCTTTGGAGAAGAGTTTGATCGCAGTCGTCCCGATCATGAATCAGCTCGACTCATCGGACAAGAAACCAAACGTATCCTTGATGAAGCGCTCGCGCGTGCAACAGAGGTACTCACCACACATCGATCGATACTCGATGTGATTGCGCACAAACTTATCGAAGTAGAAACACTCGAACAGCCAGAGTATGAAGCGATCCTCACTGCGCACGGCATACCACTCAAAAAGCTTGAGGCATAACAAGGGTTTCTTTTTTGTACAAATGCATATAAAATCGTGTTTGTGCCGATGGGAGTATAGCTCAGTCGGTAGAGCGCCGAGCTTATACCTCGGTGGTCGATGGTTCGAGTCCATCTACTCCCACATTGACTTTTGATACATAATGTGATATAATACACAAGTATTTTGTACATTTCATAACACATAAAAACCAAATAAAAAACGATGAAAAAACATTTTTTGTTTTTGATTTTGACAGGAGCTATGATTGCTTCGTGCAAAAAAGAACCACCTACTGATATGGAGCCAACGATTACTATTCGTGCCACTCCAAATACGGGTGCTGCTGGTACACCAGGGATCGGCATCGAGCTGTATCGTGTAGAAATTTCTACCAATACCGTACTCAAAGGTGCCATCGCCAATCGTTTTGTCGGTACTGTTGATCCGAGTATGCTTGAGCATATGCAGATCGTGTATCGTTTCAACGGACGCGATTCGTTGGTACAAGCGCATCCGTATGTTCAGTCAGGAGTATGGCCGATCGTAGAGTTTCCCAAAGGAACCACTACGGTATCTGTGTATGTAGATGCGCCGAGATTTTTTATCGGAAGCATCCAAGCATACGTCCAGGTTGTCGATGAGTATCGTGTTGGTGTAACGAGCGAATACAATGCCGGTACTACAGTATTGGGGTACAATGATCCGATTACAGTCAAAACTGCTCCGGTTGCAACCGATCCGATTGTGAACGGTACAGAGAGAGACATTATCATCATCCAGTATGGTGGTACTCCTGGTATGCAGTATGCGATCAAGGGTCCGCCCGCAATCAGAACTGTGTTTGTAGACAATGGAGCTGATTCAGTACTCATGTTTACAGATTTGCGGGTACGCATTGTCGATCAACAGGGTCAGCGCGATATCACTGATTCGGTCAATGTGATCGATAGTTTGGGTGTTGTCATCGACACACTCAGAAGTGACAGAGCTGCGCATCGTAAACTCCAGATCGTTTACAAAGCAGGGTATGGGGCTATGACCGTGTCCTCTGGTACACAAACGATCATCAGTGCTACTCCGCAAGGCTTTGGAGCGCCGACTGACCCTGACTTGTTTCAGGCAGATGTGGTGCCAGACGTAGTGTCGGTTCCTGAATCACATACGTATCTCAACAAGGGCACAGCATTTGGTGAATGGATCAAGTTGTTTTCAGGCCCCACTGCAAATGCAGGAGCAAATCAGTATCGTCAAAACTTTGTCTGGAAAACTATCCGGCCAGGAGAGCAGACTGTAGGAAGCTATGGCATCAGTTCGTCCGGATGGCGCAATGGATACGGTATTGTGTTTAATACACAACCAACTGTTATCCATACCAAAGGCGCACTCTCTAAATTGCAATGGTATTGATCTATTTGTGTGGTATGTTCAACCCGTCTTTCATAGGCGGGTTTTTTTATTCAAAATGCGTGTGTCTGATTGCAGATACCTTTGCTCCAAGGAGTGGGTGCTTGGCAAGGAGTGGGTCGGTACGGATGAGTTCGATGGCACTTTGGCGTGCTGCTTCGACGAGCTTGCGGTTGCGAAGCGCTTCCATCCCGATATCTGAGATACCCCACTGCGCAGTGCCGGTGAGCTCGCCGGTACCGCGGAGTGCGAGGTCGTACTCTGCAAGCTCAAAGCCGTTTTTTGCTTGGACGAAATACTGCAGTCGCTCGCGCGTGCGCTCGCTTTTTGCTTCTGCAAAGAGATAGCAGTATGGTTGGTGTGAGCTGCGCATGACGCGCCCGCGGAGCTGGTGGAGCTGCGAGAGACCAAACCGCTCAGCACCTTCGATGATCATGAGTGTTGCGTTGGGGACGTTGACACCGACTTCCACAACTGATGTCGCAACGAGTACGTCTATCTCATGTCGTGCAAATGATTGCATGACTGATTCCTTTTTTTCTTTGCTCATCTTGCTGTGTAGTGTGCCAATGCGGTAGGTAGGAAAGACTTCTTTGGCAAGTCTCGCTGCTTCACTCGTGACAGATTTTGCTTGGATCGCTGCAGCGTTTGTCGGGTCAGCCTCATCGATACGAGGGCAGATGACGTAGAGTTGTCTGCCTGCGGCGAGTTCTGTGCGGATTGCATCATATACAGCTTGCCGTTTGTCAGGAGTCACGATAGTCGTTGTCGGGCGCTTGCGACCGATCGGCATCTCATCGAGCACCGACAGATCGAGGTCGCCATAGATAGTAAGCGCAAGTGTGCGCGGGATCGGGGTTGCTGTCATCGAGAGGAGGTGAGGGAAATGCGCGTCTTTTTTGGCGAGACCTTTGCGTTGGTTGAGACCAAATCGGTGCTGCTCATCAATGATCGCAAGTGCGAGGTGTTTGAACTCGAGACTTTTTTGGATGAGGGTGTGGGTCCCGATGACGATCGGGATCTCGCCGTTTTTGATCCATTTTTTGAGTTGCGCGCGCGAGATATCGGTCCATGGCGTGCGGCTCGAAGCGACTTTGGTGGGGTACTTGCGTGCACCGCTTCCGGTGATGAGCGCGATCTGGATACCGGTACCTTTGAACAGCTCGATGAACGATTCGAAATGCTGCGTCGCGAGGATCTCGGTCGGTGCCATGTACGCGACTTGGAGGTTGCCGTATGTTTGTTTACTATTTCGCGCGCCAGGTCTGTTCATCACAACTGCATAGGTTGCAGCTGCAGCAACCGCAGTCTTGCCGCTCCCGACATCTCCTTCGAGGAGTCGAGACATCGGTGTGTCACGCTCAAGATCTGCGAGTATGTGATCGATCGCGCGCTCTTGTGCGCCTGTGAGCGGAAACCCAAATCGTTTGGTAAATGCTTCGCTATCGACAGTATCGATCGCATATGCGCGCTCGCGAGCGATGAGCGCTCGGTCTTGTTGTCTCCCGAGATTGATGAGAAATATCTCATCAAATGCAAATCGCTTGCGTGCCTTGAGCGCGTCGTCTTTGTGTTTGGGGGTGTGGATCCAGATGTACGCTGTTTTGAGTGAGGGGAGTGAGTACGCCTTGAGGAGCTCAGTTGGGAGATGGTCGGGGATATCTGCGAGCTGTGTGAGCGCGCGCGCGATCGCATGACGAAACCATTCACTCGAGACACCTTTGGTTTCGGGATATATCGGTGTGAGCGGCGCATCATCTCCCTCACTTCCAAACAGAGAGTCGTGGCTATCGATCGGAAGTACTTTTTGTTCACGGATGGTAGGGTTGGTAAAGGTGAGCTTGTCTTTGTAGAGCGATACTCGGCCGGTGAGCTCGACGATTTGTCCCGCGTGGAGCATATGCGCGAGATATGGTTGGTTGAACCATACCACAGGGAGTGTACCGCTTACGTCTTCGACGACGCCTTCGGTCATCGGCATGTTACTCTTCCATCCCTTTTTTGCGGTGAGCTTGATGAGTTTGGCGCGGATTGTTGCTTCCTGACCGTCACTGAGATTTGCGATCGATGCAAAGGTCGACGAGTCAGCGTACCTCGTTGGCAGGTGTGCGAGGAGATCAGCGACGGTGTGGATGCCGAGCTTGGTGAGTCCGCGTGCAGTCTGTTCTTTGAGTCTGATGAGACCAGACACCGGGGAACTGAGTGAAAGCATGCACGGATTGTATCACGACAGGTATACAAAAACCCTCGAGTATATCGAGGGTTTTTGTGCTTAGAAACGTCGAGAACCGCCGTTGCCGCGTGGTGCAGCATTTGGATCTTTTGGTCGAGCGAGATCTACAAAGATCGTTCGGCCATCGAGTTCGCTCTGGTTGAGCTTCTCAACTGCAGCTTTTGCGTCTTCTTCAGATGCAAATTCTACGAATCCAAATCCTTTGCTTTTGCCGGTCATCTTGTCGAACAAGACTTCTGCCTTGGTGACAGTCCCTGCTGATGCAAAGTGTGCTGCTAAGGTGTCATTGGTTGTACCCCATGAGAGACTTCCAACGAAAACTTTATTATTCATGTGTGATATGTGCTTTACGCTTAATTAGTACTAACGTGCAACGCGCCCGATCAAAGGAGACATTACAACGAAATCATCATACCACAGATTTACGCTTTGTGCGATTTGGGGAGGAAATAGTACAGCGCAGTCACTGCAAGGAGGAAGTAGCACGCTGTGGGAGAAACCAGTGCTACACATGCCGCAAGGAGGTACATGATCGGCCCAAACAGGCTCCGGCGCATCGGGATATGTGATTCGCCGATACTGCGGTGGATGAAGTACCGTACAAACGAAAAGCTTACCGATCCTCCAAAGAAGACGAGGCTATAGCCGACCATACGAGTCGGGTTGAGCGGGTCGATACTTGCCGCTTGGGTGACAAACGGGATGAGCGTCACAAACAAGAGTAGGAATATGTTTGCCCAAAGGATCCGTCTGCGCTCGATAGTCTGGATCATCGCAGTCATCTGGTGGTGGTTGACCCAAAATATAGCAATCGTCACAAACGAAATCACAAACGTCGCAATCGACGGCACAAACGGTGCGAGGTCACGGATCGCGTGCACAATGTTGGTACTGACGACAGCTGGTGCATGGAGCTCGATCGCAAGGAGTGTGATCGCGATCGCAAACACGCCATCAGAGAACTGTTCAAACCGAGCTTTGACGATAGGTTGCATGATGACAAGTATACGATAGAAAAAAGGATTGGGGTATGATACAGTAGTGCATCGATTGGAGACGTGTCAGAGTGGTCTAACGTACCTCTTTGCTAAAGAGGCAGGGGCTTTAAAACCCCTCGAGGGTTCGAATCCCTCCGTCTCCGCCAAGTTTTACATTTAGCGAAATTGAAAGAGTTTGCCTCGGCGCAAAGCGCC
>CAYZSX010000016.1:0-7715 GCA_964481155.1 uncultured Candidatus Saccharibacteria bacterium | reverse complement strand
CACCAAAGACAAAACACCTCCTTTGTATATAAGGAGGTGTTTTGTTAGATTGATTTGATTTTGAGGACACTTTTTCGTTTCTTGTCGATCTTGGGGAGTTTGATCATGAGCATACCATGGCGTTCGATTGCCTCAGCATCATCGATCTCGATTTCTTCGGGGAGGTCGATCACTCGTTCAAATGCGCCCCAGTAGAGCTCTCGGACGTGGTACGCATCGTTTGGGACACCTTTTGCTTCTTCGCGTTTGCCTCGGATAGAGACGACATCACGGGTGATATCGATTGAGAGGTGCTCAGGTGTCACGCCTGCGATGAGTGTCTGGATGATGATCTCGTTTGGAGTTTCGTATACGTCTACAGGAAGTTCACCAACTTCTTCTTGCTTGGGAGCGGGAGTAGTATCTTCTTCGCTTTTGATTTCAAGTTCACGGGTTGCACGTTCAAGTGCAGAACTCTTGCGTTCTTTGACTTCTGAAGCGATCTCGTCTGTATCGTCAAAACGGAGATTGCCAGCTAAACGTTCGAAGAATGATGGTTTTTTCATACTGATGCCAATGCTCCCGGAGGGTAGCGGCGAAACTTTTCAAGAATCACGTGACTGATAATCGCAACGATCCACAAGTATCCATACACTTGAAGGAAACTTGCAGTTGTATTCTGTAGTATAAAAAAGTTGAACGTCGAATGCAAGAAAATCGCACCTCCGATACCCAGGAATATCCCGATAAAGCGCATCCATCTCGGAGAAAGTGTGATGCAGATCCCAATGAAGCAGCTCGCGATCGTATGAAGCAGTGTCGAACCAAAGAATCTGAGTCCTCCGGTGAGGAGACTTGCAGTCACATTGAAGCTCGCGGCAGGCTTGAGTACATAAAAGATGTTTTCAAGGGCTGCAAATCCGAGCGCCACCGCGATGAGGTACATCGCCGGGTCGAGTGCGTCATCGTCTTGACCGCTTTTGTACGCGACAAAGTAAAATACACCAAACTTGATGAACTCTTCGACGCTAGCCCAAGCAATGATGCGGTGTCCAGGAGTGGTGATGCTTGATTGGAGCATGTTTTGTATAAACGTTGCAAGGAACACACTCGCTGCACCAAGCAAGAAGCACAACATGATGAGTCCGAGCGGCTCACGACGTTCACGATCCAGACGTTGCCAAAAGATAAGCCAGATGAGTGAGGGAAGTGTCCCGATGGCAACTGCCCAGGTGGTAGGGTTGGTGATGATGGAGCTTATCGAGGCCATGGTGATACCATGAGGAGTGTATCATGTCCGAGTGTCTCCCAGAGTGTCTCTGTGACAAAAGGCATAAATGGATGGAGGAGCTTGAGCGATCCCTCAAGGATATAGTGAAGTGTCGCACCGTATCCTTCCTCTTTTTTACTTGCCTCAAGGATCTCGTCAGCAAAACGAGTCCAGATGTAGTTGTAGAGCGTCTCTGCTGCGGTATGGAGGCGATATGCATCGAGATCTCGGGTGATTGAGAGTGTGAGAGCGTCAAACTCATTTTTGAGATCTTGTCTGAGTTCACCAGTGTTTGGTTGTGACATGACAAACCGTGTGATGTTCCAAATCTTGTTGGCAAAATGCTTTTGACCTTTGATCTTGTCTTCAGAAAGCTTCATGTCAGTACCGGGCGCTGTACCAAAGATAAGTGCCATACGTCCCGCATCAGATCCATACTTTTTCGCAATATCGATCGGATCAATGCCGTTCCCAAGAGATTTTGAAAATTTTCGACCCTGATTGTCACGTACAATACCAGTGAGCAAAATTGTTTTAAATGGAATAGTGCCAAGCGCATACTGTGTCATGAGTATCATTCGAGCCATCCATGGAAAGAGAATCTCATATGCTGACACAAGTACTGTTGTTGGGTGATATATTTCAAGGTCTTCTGTCTGCTCCGGCCATCCAAGGGTTGAAAATGACCAAAGTCCAGAAGAAAACCATGTGTCGAGACTATCTTCATCCTGTGTCCAGTCGTCACTAGTAGGAGCTTCAATACCACAATAGATTTCTTCACCTTTATACCAGACAGGTATACGGTGTCCGTACCAGATCTGACGCGAGATACACCAATCACGAAGGTTGTCGATCCAGTGGAAGTACGTCTTGCCAAAAAAGTCAGGCACGATCGCGATTCGTCCGTCTGCGACTGGTTCGCGCATGAGCTCCTTGAGTGATTTATTGTCGCGTGCTGCGATCGGTTTGTTGACGTCGATAAACCATTGGAGCTTCGGAAGTGGCTCGATGATGCCGCCCGTGCGTTCTGCAGTTGCGACGTTTTGATCAATGGTTTCTTCCTTTTCAATAAGGCCTTCTTCGCGAAGCCAGCTCACAATAGTTTCGCGCGCCTCGAGTACTTTCTTGCCCATGAGTCGTTCGTCACCGACGGTCATCTTGGCGTATTCGTTGATTACTTGAGGGCGAGGGAGGTCGTGTCGGTCTGCTATCTCCCAGTCAGTCATCGAGTGTGCGGGTGTCACACCGAGTGCGCCAGTACCAAATGCTGGGTCGACCTCTTTGTCTGCGATCACTGTGATATGGATATCTACACCGCAAAAGTTCACATCATACTCTTTACCTACGTACTGCGCATATCGTGCGTCATCAGGGTGTACTGCAACTGCGACGTCACCGACTTTGGTTTCGGGGCGAGTAGTTGAGATAGCGATAGGGAAGTCTTTGCTATATCGAAATGTATAGAGTGTCGCTTTGCGTGATTCGTAGACGATCTCATCGTCACTGATTGTTGTTTGCCCTTTGGGATCCCAGTTGACGATACGGTGTCCGCGATAAATGAGGCCATCGTCGTACATCTGCTTAAATACGGTGCGTACCGCAAGACTGCGCTCTTCGTCGAGCGTAAATGCTTCACGTGACCAGTCGCATGAAAAGCCGAGCGTTTTGATCTGATTTACCATTGTGTCGTGGCTCTGTTGTGCAAATGCACTCACACGTTTCATCATTTCTTCTCGTCCCAAATCATGTCTGGTTTTACCTTCTTCTTTTTTGATAATACCCTCAACTTTGGATTGTGTTGCAATTGCTGCATGGTCGGTGCCTGGGATCCAAAGTGTCCTGAAGCCTTGCATGCGATGATAGCGAATCAAAATATCTTGCACGGTGCCACCGAGCGCGTGCCCCATATGTAGTGTGCCAGTAACGTTGGGTGGGGGAAGGACGATCGTGTATGGAGTCGCATCAGGCTTGATGAGACCATCCTTGATCATAGTTTCAGGGGTGAAATAGCCAGAATCTTCCCATTTCTCGTATACACGAGATTCTTCGTCTACAGGGTTGTACGGCTTCAAAAGCTTCTCTGGGATAGAGGAGTTGGGTTCCATAGGGCAAATAATACCATTTTTTAAAGGATTTGAGGAGATATATTGACTTTGTTATTTATATATGATATAATATTGTAAGTTCATCACAATAAAATAAAAACTATGAATTTATATGAAATTCTTAAAACCAATGGAACGGGTTTGCTTGAAGGTTTATGTAGGCCACTAAGTGAAAAAAGCTTTAAGCACTTACTTGATGGTATGAATGATGAAACAAGTATGGAGATAGCTTTTTCTTTGGGTGTAGAAAACCTAGGAAAGTATAACTGTTCTCTTGTAGATAATGACAATCAAAATCTTTCGCTAAGTGTAGAATTTACCGAAGAAAGTAAAATTGTTTCTATTGATATAAAAATCGATGGTTCATTACCTTTTGCAAGATTTAAAGCTGTACTTGAAAGATTGTAAACTCAAATTTCCATCAGCGCGCAATTCATCCGGATTGCGTGTTTTTATTTGCCCAGATACGACTTGTGTAATCGCTGCGAGACCAATCATGATCGCGTTGTCGGTCGCAAGCCATGGCTCGGGGAATAGGAGATGTGTATCGGGAGCTTTTTTGATGAGCGTCTTTGCAAGTTGTGTGCGGAGGTATGTGTTGGCTGCGACACCGCCACCGACGATGATCGTTTGGATGCTGTATTCCTCTGTAGCCTTGAGCGTCTTGTGGACGAGGACTTCGATCGCGGCGTCTTCAAATGCGGCCGCGAGCGCTTCTTTGTCATCTGGAGTGAGCTCGCGGCCGAGATCGCGCACCGTGTAGAGTACCGCAGTTTTGATCCCAGAAAACGAAAAGTCGAAGTCACCTGAGTGCAGCATCGGACGAGGGAGCATGAACGGGTTGTCGATATTTTTTGTCCGAAACGCTGCAGCGAGTCCAGAGACTGCAGGGCCGCCAGGGTACGGGAGTCCGAGGATGCGCGCGACTTTGTCAAAGGCTTCACCGACCGCATCATCGCGTGTCTGCCCAATCTTTTGATAAGTACCAAACCCGTGTACAAGTACGAGCTCGGTGTGTCCACCAGAGACAAGGAGTGAAAGCGCGGGGAGTGCGAGATCGGTTATCTGGTATGTGTTTTCTTGGACTTTTTGTACCGCAGCAGTGACGATATGCCCCTCCATGTGGTTGATTGGGATCACCGGGATCCCCCAGGCGAGTGAGAGCGCTTTGGCTGCATTGATCCCGACCCAGAGTGCTGGTTCAAGTCCCGGACCGACGGTCACTGCAATGTAGTCGATAGCAGGTTTGGCGTAGTAAGTGAGAAATGGTGCGATGTGCTCTTTGAGCGTGGTTTCTTTGTCATCAAGGAACGTGAGGTTGATATCAGTGCGGGGTGCATCGACTGCTTCGAGGAGTTCTGCATCAGAGAGTGCTTGCTCAAGGAGAAACGTTATCTTTTCGGCATGGGCGCGTTTGGCAAGTGCGGGGAACACGCCACCATACTGGGCATGGAGCTCGATCTGCGAGGCGAGTGCGTTACCGAGGACCAGTACTTCACGACGATCGGTGTACTCGAGGATAGACACCCCAGTTTCGTCGCAACTCGTTTCTATAGCGAGGATTTTCATCCCGACACTATAGCAGGACATTGTATTTTCTGAAAGATGTGGTAGGGTAACAAAAACAAATCCATGGCTACATTTAGTATTTCTATTTTGTTAAATCTGCCTGCAATCCGTTCTCCGTATGAAGGTTATGTTGATAGTATCGGTATGCCCACCGCACGCGAAATCGCGGGTATCTTGCTCGGTAAACTTACCCAAAATCAGCGCAGTATGATACCGACGCTTGCACGTTCAAATATTGAACTTGCAGATGCGATATCAATAACAATTATTGGTGAAGGTGATCACAAGATACCAGACAAAGATGCTCGAATATTTGCAGTTGAGATTGCAAATCAAATGTTAGAAAAAATCTGACCTATAACCGCCTATCTGGGCGGTTATTTTGCTATACTACACTCATGCACTGGCAAACTATAGACGACAGACTCGTACGAGAGTATACGTTCCCTACCTTTACTGACGCGGTCAGGTTTATCAACCAGGTCGCGGCGATCGCAGACGAGATGGAGCACCATCCCGAGATCCACAACGCATATACCTATGTCAAACTCACGCTCTCGACTCACGAAGCAGGGGACACGATCACCGATCTTGATCACGAGCTCGCTGATCGTATCGACCGCATTGTATGAAGCATCATTTTTCAAAAGCACATATCGTACGAACGATAACTATCATCTTTTTGCTTATCGTTGCAGGAGTAGAGGCTGCGGTACTGCTTCGCGATATACGCGAGCACAAACAAACTCGTCCAACTTTTCATAGTACTACTGTAGATGTTGAACCATGGATGACATTTAGCTATATCAACACCTTGTACAAACTTCCGAGTGGTCTACTTGAGACAAGACTCGGTATCGGAGATGTGCGGTATCCAGACCTTGAGGTGCGTCGTCTGGCCAAAGATCGCAATATGGACGAACAAGACCTCGTCGGACTCGTAGAGCTCGTGGTCAAAAATTATCTGCGCCGCTAACATGTCTACTATCATCCACGCCATACTTCCGCTCATCCTCCTGTACAAGTACGGAGCACTCTTTGCGATCACGTTCATCGCTGCGTGTATCATCCCGATCCCACCAGGCAGTCTCATCATGGCATCGGCCGCGTTTGCTTCCCAGGGATATCTCAATGTGTGGTGGGTATTTGTGGTGGCAACACTTGGCAACGTCGCTGGAGACAACGCATCATACTGGCTCGCTCGTATCTATGGCAAACGTATACTGCACCGCATAGGATTGCGCAGTACACTCGAATCACCTCGGTATGCATCGATCGAGCGACGCGTCATCAATCGTCCAGGTTTTATCATTTTTATCAGTCGGTTTGAAGTGTTTACCAACCTCGCGGTCAACATCATGGCAGGTCTCGGCAAGGTCAAGTATAAAAAGTTTTTGATCTATGCAGTGATAGGTGAAGTGTTTCAAGTTGCTATCTATGGATCGATCGGGTATCTGTTTGGGCAAAGTTGGGAAGCGCTCAGCGGTATCATCGGGCGAGGACTCCTCATTATTTTGATACTCGCAGTACTAGTGCTCATTGTTTTTTGGAAAAAGATTTGGAACAAGCGTTAGAAAAAGTTTCGAGTTGTGAGAAACGTTGCGTGTTCAGTTACTGTTTGTGGAGGAAGTTCTTTCACATAGATGAGTTCTTTGGCATTGCCATCATGGCGCAGCTCACCACCAACCACCGCAAGCTCGATGACGATACTGACAGTATGAGTATCTATGTTTTGAGTTTCGGGAGTGCTGCCTGATCGGATCTCGTGCGGGAACTCCATGTATCCATGACAGGTCACCATTTCACAGACAAGTCCTGTTTCAGTTTGTGCGACGCGTAGTGCTGCTTGTTCAATCGTTTCTGTTTTGTATACGGTACCACCCGGGAGGTGCCAGTGGTCAAGGTATGGTTCTATAGAGCGCAGTGCCATGAGGATACCTGCATCTGTTTTGATGATGAGATCGACATTGAGTCGAGGGACTTTGCTATATATCGCAAAGAATTCTTGATCGCTCAGATATCGAGTAGTCATGGTGGTGTGACCCTACGGGGAATCGAACCCCGATTAACGGCTTGAAAAGCCGGCGTCCTAACCGTTAGACGATAGGGCCATGTGGGAACATTGTACAAAATTTTTACAAAAAAACAAGGAGTCGACATGGTATCGACTCCTTTGGTTTACTGTAGGCCAAACAAAGCTTCAGGTGGTAATGGATTTGAGAGGCTGAACTTCCCGTGGTTTTTTACGATAAGGTAAACGCTGTCTCTTTGTTCGGGTGTGTGAACATAAAGTTCGTCTTGTGGGCATCGCAAAGCAAGCATGTTGAAGATCTTTTGTAGGTTTTTTTCTATACCTAGAAACCAGATCGTTGCAGTGTTGCTGTATACTGCAGAAATCATAGTAGCCATAATACTCGGATAAGATTGTATATGTTCAATCAAATGGAAATTTGCGTGCATAACAATCACATGCTTTTTATCCAATACCACTGTTTTACCTTCAAAAAATAGTTTAAATACCTCAGCCGGGATAGGAGGTGCTATGATTGGTGCACCCGATTCAAATCCTGCAAAAGGTAGGAATTCTTGACCAAGGGTTCCAAAAGGGAAAAAGCAAAACATAGGCTTTGTGTAATTCATAAATATATGTTTTTGGTTAAATAACGATTTTTTTCATTTTACTTTAAAAAATTGATTTGTCAAATGAGTGTATTTCAGGTATGATTGTCTGCACACCCGCGCGGTTAGCTCAGATGGTTAGAGCGCAGCATTGACATTGCTGAGGTCACAGG
>CAYZSX010000015.1:0-8595 GCA_964481155.1 uncultured Candidatus Saccharibacteria bacterium | reverse complement strand
ATTTAAAACTCAATCCCAAGATTTTTGCCGATGATGTCGAGCAAGTGCCGATCCGTAAAGGATTTGGTGAAGGCCTCGCGAAAGCAGGGGAGACAAACAAAAGCATTGTCGCGCTTTGTGCAGATCTCACCGAGTCTACGCAAATGCATTTCTTTAAGGAAAAGTTTCCCGAGCGATTTGTGGAGATCGGTGTCGCAGAACAAAACCTTGCAACCGTCGCAAGTGGTATGGCAGCGATGGGCAAGTATCCATTCTTTTCTTCATACGCGATGTTTAGTCCGGGGCGCAACTGGGAGCAGATCCGTACCACGCTCGCGTACAATGATCGCCCTGCAGTCATTGTCGGCTCACACGCTGGTATATCGGTTGGTCCTGATGGGGGTACACACCAAGCTATCGAAGACATCGCGCTCATGCGCGTCATGCCGCGGATGACGGTCATCTCGCCATGTGATGCAATACAAGCTCGTCAGGCAACACTTGTGCTCGCTGCGCATCCGACACTTGCATACCTACGTCTCGCTCGAGAAAAGACACCGATCGTCACGACTGAGGAGACGCCATTTGAGCTTGGTAAAGGCCAAGTGCTCTATCGCCCTGACGGTATCGCGCATGTTGCGATAGTTGCAACAGGAGCGCTCGTCGCATACGCACTACGCGTCGCAAAAGACCTCGCTGATAAACATATCAAAGTCGTTGTGGTAAACATCCACACGATCAAACCACTCGATGTCGAGCTCATCACCACTGTCGCCAAAGAAACAAAGGCCGTAGTAACAGTCGAAGAGCACCAGATAGCAGGCGGACTCGGGGGAGCAGTCGCGGAAGCGCTTGCGCAGCACTACCCAGTACCGATCGAGTTTGTCGGTGTCCACGATCAGTTTGGACAGTCAGGGACGCCCAATCAGCTCATCGAGCACTACGGCATGGGGCGCGACGGCATCACCGTGGCGGTGATGAAGGTGATAGAACGGAAGCGTTAGTTTTCTCGGGCGCCTTCTTCGCTGGGAACATGTTGCAAATCTGCCAAAGTTTGCTTTTTGGTTTCCATCCATCTACGGATAGATTCGATTTTATCTATATCTTTTTCTGCGATACTTGGATATTTTGAGACAAAATCTTCGAGCATGCGCTGGTAGTTGTTTAGTTCAGCATGCTTTTTTGCAATCGTCATTGTTAAATCTTTTTTATATTGTTGTGGAATAAGCTCATCGATTTCAGAATTTAGCACATTGATTGCCGATTGAATTTTTTCAAATTGGTCATACAAGTCAATTCTTGATTGGACCTCATTTTCTTTTTGATGCAGCAACTCGCTCATATGTTCCTGAGCATCATCTTTTATCGGGTTTTGATTGAAATATTTTTCAAAGTTTTCAAGTGACATATTAAAACAGTGGTTGTGCGATGTAGCTCGCGGGTGCTTCTGATAAATATTTTGCAATCTTATCCTCAGAGAGGAGTCCTTCTTGCGCGCCTATGTATTGGACAACTGACATCGAGTTGATAGGCCCCCAGTTGAGCGCTTCTGCCAGTGTTTTACCTTTGAGAAGTGCCACCGAAACCGTCGATGCAAATGCATCTCCTGCACCAGTACGTTCATACGGATCGTGAGGATACACGGGCATATACCAAGCTTCGACACCATCAGATGCATATGCGCCATTGATCCCGTCGGTGATGCATACGATCTTGGGGCCGAGTTTGTGAAGTGCCTTGAGAAGCATCGGGATCTCGTGTTCGTTGGTACCGAGGATACGTTTTGCTTCTTCGAGGTTACAGAAAAATGCATACGTGTGCGCATAGATATCTTTGAGTACCTCCGTGCCGAGCTTCATCTGGAACGTGCCTGGTTGAAATACGAGCTTCATCTCGGGGTGGGCTTTGGCATACTCAGCGATTTGTTGATGGTACGCTTCGGTATGGTCTCCGAGTGATGAGAGGTAGAGCATTTTGGGTGCAACTGGGATACTCGGCATCATCACAGGGAATGCTGCATGTTTGACGAGGATGGTACGCTCGACGTCGTACCAGAGCACGTAGTGGTAGTTGGTTGGGATGCCTTCATGGCTGTAGACATAGTGTGTGTCGACGCCGTTTTTTTTGAGCTCGGCGATGCAGTTGTCACCGTTGAGATCTTTGCCGACGTGGGCGATGAGTGCGCTTTTGACGCCGAGACGAGCCGCTGCGACTGCAGCGTTGGCACTGTTGCCGACTGCGCGGACTTCAGTCATCGACTCGTAGGGGACTTTGTCACCAAAACGTACACAAAGTTTGCAATTGCGTTTGTCGAGGTCACAGGTAGCCTCAGCGTCTTTGATGCGGATAAATGCGTCAGTCACGATATCGCCGATGGCGAGGAAATCGAGTTGGTTTTCCATATGACAAGTATACACTATTTCATTTGTACAGTGTGTTACACTTTATCTATGAAAACCCTCCGAGAGTGTATCGCTGAAGCTCGAGCAAAGAAGGTCGCCATCGGCCACTTCAACTTTTCTAACCTCGAAGGACTTTACGCGATCGCCCGTGCTGCCAAGACCCTCGGAGTACCAGTCATTGTCGGTCTCTCTGAAGGCGAGCAAGAAGCGGTCGGTATCCACCAAGCAGTCGCGCTCGTTCGCACTATCCGCGAGCACTGGGGGATCGATATCTATCTCAATGCTGATCATCACTACTCGTTTGTGACAGTCAAAGAAGCGATTGACGCGGGCTTTGACAGCGTCATCTATGACGGCGCGTCACACTCGTATGAAGAAAATGTCACGATATCCAAGCAGTGTGTCGACTATGCACGGCAGGTGAGCGCGCAGACGGGGCGAGATATCATCGTCGAAGTTGAGCTCGGGTATATCGGTGAAGGGTCCAAGATGCGCGACACTATCCCCGAAGGTGTTGCGGTGACGACAAGTCCTGATGAAGCAAAAAAGTTTATCGCAGAAACCGGTGCAGATATGCTCGCACCTGCAGTGGGCAACTTTCATGGGATGCTCAAGGTTGGGAGTAAGCCTCGGCTTGATATCAACTGTATCGCGGGTATCACTCGCGCGCTTCCTGATACACCGTTAGTCCTTCATGGCGGCAGTGGTGAAGACGCAGACTTTGATGCAGCGATCGAGGCGGGGATCGCCATCGTCCATGTCAACACGGAGCTTCGTCGTGCGTATACTCAAGCACTCCGTGACTATATGACCAATCATCCGGAAGACATCGCACCGTACAAGTACGCTGCCAACGCAGCGCTCGCAATGGAAGCGGTCGCTACGGACAAACTTCGTAAATTTAATAGACTATAGATATGACACTCATCACTGACCTCAAAGCAATCATCAAAGGAGACGTGCTCGATGACAGCGCAACGCTCGACAAATATTCACGTGATGCATCACTGTTTGAGATGCGGCCGCGTGTTGTGGTGATGCCGCGCGATAGCGCTGATGTGCAAGCGCTCGTCAGATATGTCGCAGAGCACAAAAAAGAAGACCCGACACTCAGTATCACCGCGCGTGCTGCTGGTACCTGTATGTCAGGAGGTGCGATCAACGAATCCATCATCATGGATACGAGTGTGTATATGACAGGGGTGATTGAGATCAATCCACAGGAGAAATGGGCACGCGTACTTCCAGGTACATACTATCGAGATTTTGATACTGAAACCAAAAAGCATGGTCTCATCATGCCTGCATACACCGCATCGCGCGATCTCTGCGCAGTCGGCGGTATGGTCGGCAACAATGCTGGAGGAGAAAAGTCTATTTTTTATGGAAAAACCGAGCGATATATTAGAGAACTTAAAGTTGTCTTTCGAGATGGGTACGAGTACATAGTCAAACCGATGACGCGCAAAGAACTCATGAGCAAGATTGCCGAAGTTGGTTTTGAAGGACAGATGTACAAAGAGCTCTACAAACTCATCACCGACAACTGGCAGACGATCAGTGCTGCCAAACCTGATGTGTCCAAAAACAGTGCAGGGTACTATCTTTGGAACGTATGGGATCCGACAACTGAAACCTTTGATCTGTGCAAACTGATCGTTGGTTCGCAAGGGACGCTCGGTATCGTGACTGAGATCACGTTTAACCTTGTCCCAGTGAAAAAGGCGTCGACACTGTGTGTAGTGTTCCTCAAAGATATGAGTACGATCGGCCGTATCGTCAACGTCGCACTTGCCGAGCATCCAGAAAGTATCGAGAGCTATGATGACAACACACTCAAGGTCGCGGTGAAGTTTTTTGGTGATTTCCTCAAGAAAAAAAAGCTCTGGGGGATGATCAAGTTCATGTTCTCATTTATCCCTGAGTTTTTTATGACGCTTCGTGGAGGGCTTCCCAAGATGGTGCTCCTTATTGAGTTTGCAGGTGATGATCACGATACGATTCAAAAGCAGGCACGCACACTCGCACAGGCGCTCAAAGATCAATTTGAAGTGCTCACACATGTCACAGAGAGTGAAGCAGAAGAAGGGAAGTATTGGGATGTCCGTCATGAGAGCTTCAACTTGCTCCGTAAACACGTCAAAGGTAAGCACACTGCGCCGTTTATCGATGATTTTGTCGTGAAGCCTGAGTATTTACCGGAATTCCTTCCACAACTTGATGCAATACTTAAAAAATACGATCTCACCTACACGGTGGCAGGGCACCCAGGGGATGGCAACTTCCACATTATCCCACTTATGAAGCTCACCGATCCGCGGACGCATAGCATCATCCTTGAGCTCTCAGAACGCGTCTATGACCTCGTGCTGGAGTATCACGGCTCGATCACCGCGGAGCACAACGACGGCATCATCCGCAGTCCATACCTCGAGAAGCAGTACGGCAGTATGGTCACTGACTTGTTCAAAAAAACAAAAGAACTGTTTGATCCTGAGTACATGTTCAACCCTCACAAAAAGGTAGGTGTCACCAAGGACGACATCGCCAAATACCTCTCAAAAGGGGATTATGGGGAGGCTACAAAGAAATAAAAAACCTTATCTGTCAACTTATTTTACAAATAGCTATTTTTTGTGTATAGTACTGCCACTATGATTACATTAGCTGCAACCAAACGAGGCACCGAGACTCCCAAGGATCTCCGTGCTACTGACAAAATCCCTGCTGTGTACTACGGTATGGGGAGTGACGCGGTATCAATCGCGGTTCCGATGCGTGAGTTTATGAAGGTATACAAAGAAGCGGGTGAGACCACTACGGTGACTCTCGATGTAGAAGGTCAAAAAGTGACCACACTCATCCATGACATGCAACTCGACCCGATCATGAACGTACCGACACACGTAGACTTCCTCATCATCGACATGAAAAAGGAGATTGAGGTTGCTGTGCCGATTGAGTTTACAGGAACTGCTGAAGCTGAAAAAGGCGGACTCGGTACTTTGGTGAAAGTGCTTCACGAAGTTGAAGTCCGCGCACTTCCTGCAAACCTCCCACACAACCTTACGGTAGATGTGTCAGGACTTGCGACACTCGATATGCAAATCCATGCAAAAGACATCGCGCTTCCAACAGGAGTCACATTGGTTACTGATGGCGAAGAAGTAGTCGCGCTCGTTGCAGCATTCCAAGAAGAAAAAGAATCAGCACCAATGGATCTCAGTAGTATCGAAGTCGTAGAAAAGGGAAAGAAAGAAGAGGAAGAAGCTGCAGCAGAATAACACCATTGTTTTTCCACGCAATCAATAGTTTCGCATGTAAGACTCCTGGTATACTAGGAGTCTACGTGTATATGGGTATCAAAAAATATATTGTTGCATCACTCACACTCCTTTCAGTAGGATTTTCTTTTCTTTACAATCCACTGAGCGCAGTAGCTGATACGCAGCCAGCAGTTTGTGCCAACCCTACTTCTGAAGACATTGCGCAGGCATGTCGTGACTATGCAACTGAAAGTGCTCGTCTCAAAGAACTTCAAAGTCAACTTGCTGCACAAAAGTCAAAAAGTGGCGCGCTTCAATCAAACGTCAACAAGATTATTTCCCAGATCAACACTACTCAGTCAAAGATCAAAGACAAAATCACTGCGATTGGCACACTCTCAAAACAAATCGGCGAAAAGCAAAAAGCAATCACTAGTCTCTCAAGTGAGCTTGATCGAGAGAGGGCATCGATGCGGCAACTTATCAAACGAACCAACGAGCTCGATCAAAAAGGTGCGGCATACGTTGTACTATCTGCTGATTCAGTAACTGATTTTTATCAAGATTTGGACGACTTTCTCGCAGTGAAAAAGTCACTGTACTCATCAGTCGAAAAGATTAAAACGATCAAAACTGCTACCGAAGATCAAAAGAGTCAACTTGAAGACAAGCAAGCTCAAGCAAAAGACGCAAAAAACGCACTTGAAAGTGAAAAGAACAAACTGACCGTTTCTCAAAAAGAAGCAAAAGTACTACTCGACACAAGCAAAACAGAAGAGCAACGTGTCGCTGCAACAGTTGCAGAACAACAAAAAAAGGTGTCTGCTATCGAAAGTAAACTCTTTAGTTTTGCGGGAGGTGCAACCAAAGCGATCCCGTTCAAAGAAGCGTATGCTTTTGCGCAAGAAGCATCGAGCGCGACAGGGGTCCGGTCGGCACTCATTCTCGCTATCCTCACCCAAGAATCAAACCTCGGTGCAAACGTCGGTACTTGTAACCGTGCAGGTGATCCACCGTCCAAGAGTTGGGTAAACGTTATGCACCCGACGCGTGATCAGCCCGCGTTCAAGCGCATTACAAGCGCGCTCGGACTCAATCCTGACACGACTCCTGTATCATGTCCGTATGGCGGTGGATATGGAGGCGCGATGGGGCCGGCGCAGTTTATCCCGTCGACATGGGAAATGTATGATGACAAAGTCGCAGCAGCACTTGGCAAAAGCGTGGCAAATCCTTGGGTTGCCCGAGATGCGATCATGGCCTCCGCGATGCTCATGAAGGCAAATGGCGCGGCTGGAAGTGAGAGTGCTGAGCGCAATGCTGCGTGTCGGTACTACTCTGGACGCTCCTGTGACGGCAAAAAGCCGTACAACAGCTTCTACGGCAACTCGGTGATGGCGCTTGCCCGTAAGATCCAGGCAGATATCGACTATCTGATCCAGTACGGGGTATCAAGAAGATAGTGTAGTTGTTTTCTTGCATAAAAAATGCTTCGCCGATTATGGCGAAGCATTATTAGTTTTTTTGGAAGAACTGTAGTTTTGTTGCACTGCTCACTAGAGTCCCACCCCAAGAGTGCTTGTCTGCATACCCTACGTACGGGCCACCGTCTAAATAGATAGCGTTACTGCACCCTTCTGCAATGAATAGTTCGGCAAACTGTCTAAGCGTAACGGGTGTAATCGAGACGATTACCACAAGAGTTCGATCGTTTTTAAATCCAATACCTGATCTAGCATAACTAGAAGTCGATGCTCCTCTTTTGTTTATCCCGTCTTTTACCAAGATAGGTCCATTTTGAAATGCCCATCTCATAGGAGATAGTTTTTCTTTTTCCTCGTAGGGAAGTAAGTAAAAATTACCGTCCTCTCCAATCCCAAAAATGGCGTTATCAACGGCAAAGTTTCCTCCACCAACCATAGGATCAATCCAAGGCTTTATAGGGATGCCGTTATCAATGTATCCTCCAACAGGGATACCATCATTTGTCACCAATGGTCCATTTACACAAAACTCCATTTTGGCAGAAGTGGTATTTTTACCAAATCCAACATTAGGATTTGATGTTCGGTGATAGTAAACCTGCGCAGAGAGATTTTCACAAGCACAGAGTAAGAGAAAAATATACAATATTTTCATGTTAAAATTTTTTCATATTTTAACATGTAAAATATATAAAGTCAATACTGCAGGGATGTTCGTGTCTAGGTCACTTGAAACCATCAAAAGCCTGTGCTATAGTGTTACCCTATGAAAAAGGACACTCATCCAACCAACTTTCGCCCAGTTATCTTTGTGGACAACTCGTCTGACGCGCAGTTTCTCATTGGGTCTACTGTCAAAACCAGCGAAAAGGGTACTTACAAAGGTGCAGAGTACGATCTCTACCGTGTAGAAATCTCAAGTGCTTCACACCCGTTTTATACTGGTACCGAAAAAGTGATCGATACTGCTGGACGTGTAGATCGCTTCAAAAAGCGTGCAGCAGCTGCAAAGAAATAACAGCCGCGTAAGCCCTCATCGGACATTATTGTTTTCTCCGAAAACTCGCTGCGCTCAGACAGTTCTCCGAAAATAACAATGCCCGATTCGGGCATTGTTTGCTATAGTTACCATCGTATGAACCTCGAAGAGCTCAAACAAAATCACAAGACCCAGTACCTCGCAAGTGAATACGAGCGTCTTTTGGCGCAGGAACAAGAGGTGCAAGCACTTATTGAATCCGATCCTTCAATGCAAAGTATTGCAACTGACGAGCTTGCGTCCCTTGCTATTCAAAAAAAGGCTATCGAAGATCAGGTAAAAGCAATCCAAGATGCAGAAAAAGAAGAGGAAGAATTTCCAAACGAAATCATCCTTGAAGCTCGTGCGGGTGCGGGTGGAGATGAGGCAGCACTGTTTGCACAAGAGCTTGTCGAGATGTATGAGCGATTTGCAGAATCTCGTGG
>CAYZSX010000014.1:0-14185 GCA_964481155.1 uncultured Candidatus Saccharibacteria bacterium | reverse complement strand
CGTGAATTTTTGTCATACCGTGCAATCATATAGGCAAATAAAAAAAGCCGCAAATGCATAATTTGCGGCTTTCTACAAAAATTAAACTTCGATAAACTCTAAACTTTTTGATTCTTTTTTGATCTGATAAAAAACATCTTTGCAACCAAGAATTCTGTCAACAAGAATTTTTTCACCACACAATATACGGTGACGAAACAAATCAAATGCTTTATCAATATTTTTTGTTGTAGTTTCTAAATTCCTAAAACCAACAAGAGTACTGTATGCAAAAACACTAAATTCCCACGCTCCGTTATTGCGAACAACAGTCGGTGTTAATTTTACATGAATTTTTGAAAGTACATGTTGATAGTCTTCAAAAGAATGCAAATCTGCTTTTACTATTTGTGGTTCACCCGTGACATAAAATTCGAGTAGTGAGCGCTTATCGATTACGCCCTCTAATTTAGGACAAACCTCAGCATGAAACAAATCGTATCCTCCACCTTGATATCCAGTACTATAGTTTCCAACACTACCAGCCGGCGCAGGAATGACGTGGGTAACAGGTTCAGGTTCCTTATAAAGGATAACGTTTTTTGCTCCACAGAGCGGGCAATCTATATTTTTCATTGTTAATAATTTTTCTCGATACTACAAGAAAAATACTAGAAGTCAATTCGTCTCGCAAGCTCGACATAAGTGTCCGCTGCGCTCCCCTTACATCCTCTCTGGCACTTGGATTCCCAAAATCTGAAATCCATTGGTGAGTATTTGCTTCGTAGCTTGCACGACCGCGAGGCGATACGCAGTTGCAGCTTTGTCTTCATCGATGATCTTGCCTTGGCCGTACCAACTATTGAATGACTGCGCGAGGTCGAGGAGGTAGCCGACGACGTGGTGTGGTGCCCACTCAGCTTGTGCGAGTGTGATGACTTCTGAGAACCGCGCAATATGGCGCTCGAGGGTCTCGGTACCTGCTATAGGAGTCGCCACATCAGGAGCGATGCCTGCTTCCGCACCTTTTGCAAGGAGTGACTGTGCGCGCACTGCAGTGTACTGGAGGTATGGACCACTATCGCCTTCAAACGAGAGCGAGGTGTCAGGATCAAAGTCGATGTTTTTGCCCGCAGCAGCGCGAAGGATTGCAAACTTGATCGATGCGATACCGATCTGCCCTGCAGCATCGTCTGCGATGTCAGGATTTTTGGCTTTGACTTCGGCGATCACCGTATCGAGCACATCAGTTGCGAGTGGTACTCCGCCGAGACGACTAGACATCTTTTGCCCTTTGAACGACATACGACCATGGTATCGATGGAGACTCTTTGCTTTCCAGTCTGGATTGATCTTTGCGCCCGCATCGAGCACTACCTGAAAATGCGATACCTGCTGCGCGTCAGTGACAAATATGGATTGATCGGGAGCATATGTCTTGAACTTGAGATCTAGAAGCCCAATATCTTTGGCTTCGTAGGTCGGGTTGCCTTGGGAGTTGATAAAGACTGCCGTGTGGAGCTTGGAATCCTCAGGGATGTATACGATAGCGCCTTCACTTTGGGTAAATACTCTCGGCGTGTTTTCAAGTACGATCTTTTTGCCGTCTACTCCTGCTTCACTTTCATAGATATACGCATCAAAATGCGAACCAAGCGTTGCCACCACGTTTTCAAAATATGCAATGTTGAGCTTCTTGCATACTTCAAAGAGAGTACGTTCGGGACTTGGTGTACCTGCATAGAGATTGTCTGCGATTTCTTTGACACGCGACTGGATACTCTCATCTTCTTCATAGCGCTTTGTCCCTTCGACATATGCATCTCCCAACACCGAAACATCAGCTGGCACATAGTCTGCACCGTATTTTTCTAAAAGAATATAGATCGCCTTTGCGACACCAAGCGAGATATCTGATGGAAACGACATCGTCGTCACCTCTGCACCAGATGCTTTGGCAAGGCGTGTGATCGCCTCCCCGATCGTGTTGTTCATAAGGTGTCCGATATGAAATGGTTTGAACAAGTTGGGCGATGAGTGCTCGACCAAAATCTTTTTGCCCGCATAGATATCAGTATGACCGTACCCTTGAGTACTACATGCTTCTTTGACCGCACTCACAAACTGCTCGCGAGAAAGCGTGAAGTTGATAAAGCCGGGACCTGCCACACTCACCGATGCAATAGTGTCGCTTTTGTGACTGATAAGGTAGCCGACGAGCTCTTGCGCTACGTCTTGTGGACTTTTGCCTATCTCTTTTGCGACGATGAGCGCCGCATTGGTCGCATAGTCCCCATGACTCATGTCTTTGGGATGCTCGATCACAAAATCCACCGATACCCCAAAAAGCGCGTCAAGCGCTTTTGCAACAAGTTTCTGGAGATAGTCCTTCATACCACCGATTCTAGCAGAAATCGTGGTATTGTATACCCTTTTTGACAAAGATTCCGTTATTTTATAAAGTCCAAACAAATCATGCACATATGCCTACATTTCAAGCCGAAATCATTGTCCGTGGCTGGACAGATGGAACACAAGCAGATACCGATAAAAATGTATCTGTTCCTCGTTGCACAAAAACTATCACTCATGTGTTTACTGCATCATCTGAAGAAGACGCAGAAATCATGCTTAAATGGTTTTTAAATCACCCCGCAACAAAATATCGATTTCAGTACCACACGATCAAGAAAGTGTTTTTAGCGAAAGCGCTTTCCCAAAAAGATGAAGGTACTCAAATCGTATCTGTTGATAAGGGTGATAAACTCGTGCACGCACGTGGTATCAGAGTGAGTTTCAACAGGGACAAATTGTACACTGAGGAAAGTCGTTCCGTAGATGCAGCATCAGGTAACTACCGTGTTGTGTTTTGGAGCAAGCATTCAGTAGAAATCAGTACATCTGCATCTCCAGGAGACGCGATGTCTTACCTTGTACCTATCGACTCCCTGATTGTCCTGGAAGAAGAAGGATCAACCGAATCACCGGAGTGGTGTTCACTTGCTCCGAGAGAGCTCATGTATATCGCAAACAAACACACTCCAGTATTTCACGATCCAGCTGTTGAGGCGGCGGTTAGCTGACCCCCTACTGAAATCTCCTTAATGCCTTTTCGATATCTTCGAAAAGGCATTTTATTTTCCCGAACTCCCAAACCCAGTTGCGCCGCGCTCCGTCTCGCTGAGCTCGTCTACGATCTCAAAACGTGCATGCTCGACTTTTTGGATGAGGAGCTGCGCGACTTTATCCCCTTTTTCAAACGTATACGGAGTAGTCGAGAGGTTGATCATCCCCACCATCACCTCACCTCGATACCCACTGTCGACGACACCACCGAGCGTCTTGAGACCGTGCCTCATCGAGAGTCCGCTCTTGTCCCACACGAGTCCGACGTACCCCTCGGGTATCTCGATCGCAACCCCAGTCGCAATCGCTGCCTGAACACCTGGCACAAGCACCGTGCGCTCCTGTGCGTACAGATCAAGCCCCGCATCCCCCACCTTGGCATACCCAAGATCTGGAAGTGACGAATCGAGCTTTTTGATACGAATTTGCATGACGGGATTGTACCATTTTATGTATTTGACTTTCCCCTCTTTTACCGTAATGTATGAGCAAATACACACTATTTTTCATTTAAAAAATAATATGAAACAGTATCATGATTTGTTGCAACACATCTTGGAGACCGGTGTCGACAAAAGCGATCGTACCGGTACTGGTACACGCAGTGTCTTTGGGTACCAAATGCGGTTTGATTTATCGGAAGGGTTTCCCCTGGTGACGACCAAAAAGGTGCACCTGAAAAGCATCATCCACGAGCTACTCTGGTTTCTCAAGGGAGACACCAATATCGGCTACCTCAAAGAGCGCGGAGTGAGTATCTGGGATGAGTGGGCAGATGAAGATGGCAACCTCGGCCCCGTCTACGGCAAACAATGGCGAAGTTGGGATCAGATCGTGCTTATACCAGGTCATCGCGGTGAAAAAGAAGAGTGGGTACCTGACGAATATCGAAAAGTTTCAATCGATCAGATTTCTGAGCTGATAGAAACTATTAAGAAAAATCCAGACAGCAGACGTATGATTGTTTCTGCATGGAACGTTGCGGATTTGCCCAAGATGAAACTCATGCCCTGCCACTGCTTGTTTCAGTTTTATGTAGCAAACGGCAAACTGAGCTGTCAGCTGTATCAGCGCAGCGCTGATGTTTTCTTGGGAGTACCGTTCAACATCGCATCGTATGCACTCCTCACCATGATGATCGCACAGGTTTGCGATTTGTTGCCTGGAGAGTTCATTCACACGTTTGGTGATGTGCATATCTACAGCAATCATTTTGAACAAGTACGACTCCAGCTCAGTAGAACACCGTTTCCGCTCCCAACTATGCAGATCAATCCGGCGGTAAAAGATATCTTTGGTTTCAAGTTTGAAGACTTTGAATTACAAGGATATCAATCTCACCCATCGATCAAAGCACCCGTTGCAGTGTAACCAATCGAAAAGCCCTTACGTATGTAAGGGCTTTTTTTAATCAGGAGCACATGGAATAAGGTGCAAAGAAGCGTGATGTGAGCAAATTTTACAAAGTATGTAATTCGAAACCTCAAGGATTGATTGTTGGTATTCAAGTGTCAATACATACTCTCTTGTCTCGGGAGGATTGAGCTCAGAGTACGAACGAGGATAAAGCTGTTTCCTGCATTCGACTAAAAGAATCCGATGTTTTGGAAAAAAACTTTTTAGACTTTCATGAACTGGTGGTGTATATGTTGTATCGACAATCAGTACTTGTGCGTTTTGTACAAACTCTTCATAGACATGTTTGTTGTACCAGGATACCTGAGAAAAATCTCCAACAACAGGAATCATGATTTCTCCGATTATTGGATAACACCTCCATTTATCAATTTCACGCTTCAGCGCTTCCATCATGACCTTGTGCTCGTTTGGTGTATAAAACACATCTGTGGCGAAATAAAGGTTGATCATGCTGTGTAGTTTTGCCCACTCTAGCACAGCGTTTGACAAAAGTCGAATGTTTGGTAAGGTAAAACAAACTTTACAACATATGCAAATAATCATCATGGTTGCCTACAGTCTTCCGCACCGATATATCGGCAAAGGCATGGAAATGCTATGGCATTTACCTAAAGATTTTCGTAACTTCAAAAAAGAGACGATCCACCACACCGTTAGTATGGGCAGAAAAACATTTGAATCTCTTCCCGGCAAAAAACCGTTGACTGAACGTGAAAACCATATCCTCACCAGAGATCGGACATGGAAACCAGAACACAGAGATGAACATACAAAAGTATTTCATGCTTTGAAAGAATCTGTGTTATATGCCGAGCGCTCTGGGTGTGAGAAATATTTTATTGCTGGTGGAGGAGAAATCTACACCCAAGCACTCACGCAAAAAGATTTTGAGATAACCAAAATCCTTGCAACAGAGGTACTCCTCGGTATCGATTCCCCGATCAGTGGTGATGTATTTTTTCCAGCAATCACACAGTTCCCTGTACATCGTCGGGTGCTCGAAAAGCATCTTCCCGATGAAAAACATGCGCATGCGTTTAACTTTGTTGAGTACATACCAGTACGCTAAAAACAAAAACCGCCCCATACGGAGCGGTTTTTTTATTTCACCAATTAGATTACTTCGATACCTGCAGATCGTGCTGAACCTTCGACGATCTTCATCGCGCCTTCGATATCGTTGGCGTTGAGATCTGGCATCTTGCGCTCTGCGATTGCGCGGACTTGATCACGAGTGATCTTGCCTGCTTTTGAGGTGCGAGGTTTGCCTGAACCTTTTTCGATACCAGCAGCTTTGAAAATGAGGCTGGTGACAGTCGGTTGTGTGACGACAAAGTCATATGAACGGTCATCGTACACTGCGATCTTGATACCCACCTTTTCACCGCGCTGATCAGCAGTCGCTGCGTTGAACTTCTGGACGAAGTCACCGATGTTGACGCCCGCCTGACCGAGTGCTGGACCAAGTGGTGGTGCTGGAGTTGCCATACCACCCATCGCTTGGAGTTTGATCTTTTTTGTAATGTTTTTTGCCATAAGATATAGGGTTGTTTGCTAATGTAGAAGCAGTAGCGTAACGGGTACTACTATAGCAGAAAAGGTGGTTTTGTAAATGTTAGAGCTTTTTGACTTGGAGGAAGTCAAGCTCGACAGGGGTTTCGCGACCAAAGAGTGACACCATCACCTTGACCTTGCCGCGCTCTCGATCTACTTCTGAGACACGACCTTCGAGATCTTTGAACGGGCCATCGTTGATGATGATTGTTTCCCCTACTTCGAGGTCGATCGAGTGCGTTGCAGTCTCGTCACTTTCCATACGACCAAGGAAGTAGTTGATTTCTTTTTCAGTGAGCGGGACCGGGGTGACACCAGAGCCGACAAATCCAGTCACACGCGGTGTATTGCGTACGACAAACCACGCTTCGTCATCCACAATCATCTCCACGAGCACGTATCCAGGGTACACTTTCTCATCGACTTCGACACGTTTGCCAGCCTTGATCTTGATCTTCTTTTCAGTTGGGACGACGACGTTAAAGATCTTTTCGTGCATGCCGAGACTGTCGATACGCTGACGCAAGTTGCGAAGTACTGCGTTTTCGTATCCTGAGTATGTATGGATCGCGTACCAATGACGCTCCCCGGTGTATTCTTGTTTAGACATATTATTTGATGAAGAGTACCTTGAGCACTTCTTTGAAGAGCATATCAAATGCTCCGAGCAAGTATCCGAGCCCAAGTGAAAAGCCGATAATGATGAGCGCATACGTGATCGCCCGAGTACGAGTCGGCCAGACGACGTTGCGTAGCTCAGTGCGAGTGTCTTTGAGGAATTGGATTGGTTTCATAAAACTATTGTATTAAAAAATCGCCCCGGAAGGCTGATGTACATCAGTATACCGTAGAGGCGATTTTTCGTCAAATGACCTATATGCTATTGGATTTCATACACCACTGTCACATTTGCGGTGATATTTTGCTCTCCGACAGGAAGTGTCGGTGCGGTTACCTTTTCAGGAGCACCGGCAGCAACCATGTCTCGTGCGTACATTGGGTACATACCTCCCTGTTCACTAAACGAAACGATACGAACGATCCGTACCCCGAGGGCGCGTGCGAGTTTGTCTGCTTCAGTACGAGCATCAGCGATCGCCAGATCTCGTGCTTCTCGAGTGATTGCTTTGTCATCTTCAAACCCAAAGTTTGGGCCACTGATGTTGGTCACACGAGCATCAGCAAGTGCGCCGAGTACTTGCGGGACGATATCGAGCTGTTTGATGTTGATCGTCACATTGTGTGAGACCTGGTATCCACGGAGCACCGGCGTACCATTTGAAGGACATGGTACGGTGATGCAGCGGATCGTGTTTACATAATCATACTGTGGGTATGAGTTATACGAGTCGGTTTTGATGTACTTGTCATCGATACCGAGCGCTTTGAGAGACTTGGTGACAGCGTCCATCTTTTTACTCACATTGTCTTGAGCAAGCTTCACATCTTTTTGCTCGTCCATGATAGTAAACGACACCTTTGCGGTATCTGGCGCTCGATCGATCTTGCCAGTACCTGAAACTGTAATGGTGTTCGTTGCGGTGACACCTGAACCGACAAACCGATACTCTTTGAGTTTGACGACTGTTGCAGCAAGGAGAAACAGCGCGAGCAAGATCCCTACCCCGACAATCAAACGGATAATAATACTATGATACTTTTCGATAAATGGTTGCATACCCCTATAGTATAGCAGATCACTGGTTGAGCTTGTCTGCGATGATCTTGCCGTCAGCGAGTGTGATGATCCGGTCAGCGAGCGCTGCGTATTCTGGCTCGTGGGTCACCATGACAATCGTTTGCCCTTCTTTGTTGAGCTCGACAAACGCTTGGAGCACGGTCCGAGATGTCTCAGAGTCGAGGTTGGCAGTTGGCTCATCGGCAAACAGTACCTTGGGGTTGTGTCCGATGGCGCGCGCAATCGAAACACGCTGCTGTTGCCCTCCCGAGAGCTGTCCTGGGACGTTGTGGAGTCGATCGCCGAGGCCGACCCGAGTGAGTGCAGCAATCGCCTTGGTGCGTGCAACTGACTCGTCGTCTCCTTGCATCAGGAGTGGTACCATCACGTTCTCGAGTGCGCTCAGTGACGGGAGCACCGCATAGTCTTGAAAAATATATCCGAGTGCATGCAACCGAAGTCTCGTTTGCTCGTTTTCGGTAAGTCCGGTCACCTCGATACCATCGATAGTGATCGTCCCACTGGTTGGATGATCCAGGAGTCCGAGTTGGTACAAAAGTGTACTTTTACCAGAACCACTACGGCCCGTGATCGCCACAAACTGACCTTCAGGTATCGTAAATGAGACATCATCAACCGCACGGATTTCTGATTCGCCTGAAGTAAAAATTTTGGATATGTGCTGTACGGTAATCATAGTATTATCGGCCCAATATGGCACTAAGAGTGTTTTGTCTGATAACCATCCGCGCGGGTATATACCCTGCGACAACTGTTGCACCGAGGAGGATCACTGTACGAGCAAGGGTACCCGGGATTGTAGCAACCAGTATCCCATCCGAAAATGGAAAATCGATGGGGTTTGCGACAAAAAACGGTTTGAGGAGTGCAAAGACTACAACGATACCAACGAGAGATCCAGCTATCGCATAAAACACCGATTGCACGATATACGACACCGCGATCGCGCGAGGCGTGATACCGATCCCTTTCAAGATACCGATATACCGACGGCGCGTGATTGCATTGACAAAGATAACAATAAAGATTGTGATCGCTGCAACGACAAGTCCGATACTTGAGATTGCGTTGCCAAGTATGCCAAACGTAGCCTGGATATCTTTGAGGAACTTTGGTAGTGCTTCATCATGCGTTTGCACACGACCAAATGCTCCTACCCCACTATCGATCAGCATTTGTTTTGCCGTATCTGCATGAACATCAGGCAGGAGTTGTATCGCAATCTGATTTGCATTGTAGTCGCTACGACCGATAAGTTTGCGAGCTTCACTATCGAGCATCACGATAGAGCTATCAAACGTATCGACTTTGCTCTTGATGATACCTTTGACGTAATACTCCTTGCGGACATCACCGATTGTGATCCGCACTCGTGAACCGATCGAAACGTCTTTGAGTGTTTGAAATCCTGGTGCTTCAATCGGTGTGTATTTGTAAAGCAGGTTTTTACCAAGCACAACCGAATCACTATCTCCTGGTTCGAGAAAGCTTCCTTCAACAACAAACTTGTCGATACCAGAAAAGTTGTGCTCAGCAATAGGATCAATACCCAAAAGCGATCCTCCTGCTCCGTCACGAAGTTCGTCTGGCGCAATCGTGCTGCGATAGTTACTTTCGATGCGGGCACTTCCCGTATACCGAACAACTGATGATTTGTATCCAGGAATCGTTTTGGCGATTGCGACTGCCTCTGTAGTGCGTTCGATATACGGCTTGTTGAGGAATGGTGAAATGACAATATCTCCCGAAGAGTACTGTTTGTCAGCACTGACCGATCCTTCGATAAGCCCCACCAAGATACCTGACACCACGACAAGGTTGAGAAATGTCAGAAGCATCACAAACACAATAAGTGTTGTAGTCCACGGATTTGCGCGTTTGAGGTCACGCTTTGCAAGAAACATGCCGACCCGGAGATCGGTTTGAAATGTTTTCCAAATGCCGTGTTTTTTGGGCATGCTATTTACTACTCCAGAGCACCTTATCTCCCTCTTGGAGTCCTGAAGTGATCTCGACCAGGTCGCCGTCTCCCTTGAGTCCGGTAGTGATTGCGCGAGGTACTGTCTTTTGACGACGTTCGTCAGTGACAAACCGTACTGATGTACCCTCTGGAGTTATGGTGATCGATCGCGCAGGTAGAACAAGTGCGTTTTGGATCTCAGCGGTAGTGACCACCATGTTTGCAGTCATCCCTGGACGGATCGCATCAGTCTCAGAAAGAAGTGCTTTGATTTTGTAATTGACTACATTGTCTTTGATCGTTGCTGCAGGGTCAATGGACGAAACAGCAGCGCTGTACGTATCACCGGGAAACGCATCAAATGTGACACTTACCGGCTGACCAACAGCGATGCTTTTGATGCTACTTTCATTGACATTTGCTTCGAGATAGAGATTGGATACGTCTTGGAGCGCGATCGCACTTGTGCCGACTTGTGCAATCTCACCAACTTTGACATCAACCGCGGTGATGGTTCCGTCAGCAGGAGCTCGCAGGATGGTTTTTTCAAGTGTCGCAGTCGCAGTGTCGACACCCGCCTGCGCAGTGACGACATCAGCAAGCGCTGCATCGATATCGGGTTGTTGTGCGGATGCCTGAGTGACTGCGAGCTGGGCTTCTTTTTCATCAACGAGTGATTTGTTTGCGATATAAGAAGTTCCTTCTATGTTCGGGATCATAACTGTCCATACAGTACCGCTCGGGATCTGATCGAGAGCACCTGCAGCAAACTGTACGTAAAGCCCCTTGGTGCCAAGCTTAAAAAGATTTGCATCATCCACACGCACTGACCCGCGTTCGATTCCGCTATACTCGAGCATGTTTTGCGCAAGTTTATTGAGTTCGAGCCGGTATACTCCTTCGGTACCTGTATAGGTACCCGAAATCGTTGGTGCTACGGTAAACGATGAGTCTTCTGGTTTTGCGACGAGGTCTTTGGAGAGCATGGTGCGGCGCGCGTTGTCGAGCTGTACTTGAGCAAGTCTAATCTCCTGACTCGATGATCCTTCAAGGACTTTTTTGTACCTGGCTTGCGCAGCAAGAAGAGAGCCTTTTGCAGAAGCAAGCGCAGCACGTTCATTGCTGTTTGAAAGTGTCGCGAGGATATCTCCCTTTTTCACCTTGTCTCCCACTGATACACGGATACTTGAAATCATTTTACTTTGTTCAAACCCGAGACTTAGATCAGTCGATGAAACAACCGTACCTGACGCGCTCACCGAACGCACGAGTGCCTGACGCTTGACCGTCTCAACAACAGCACCAGTATCACTCGTATCTTTACCCATAAGAACAAGCAAAACAACAAGCACTATTGCGCCGTAAAAAATCTTTCTTCGAAGTGACTGAGTGCTCCACCAGAAGCGAACTCGAGCAAGCATTGTCTTGATACGCTCCATACTATTTGATTGCAAGCAGTGTTACTTCAAATACCAGTGTTGCGTTTGGCGGGATAACTCCTGGGATACCGCTCGGACCATACGCAAGGTCTGACGGGATCGTGAGTGTACGACTCTCACCCACCTGCATACCGAGTACACCCTGGTCCCACCCTTTGATCACCTGCCCTGCTCCGAGGAGGAACGCAAAGCTTCCATCGCCGTGGTTTTTGCTCTGATCAAAAATCGTGCCGTTTTCTAGTTTGCCGATATAGCTAACAACTGCAGTTTGTCCGTTTTTGATAGCTGGTCCGTTTCCTTCTTTAGTGATTTCGATATTCATAGTAACTGTTTTTGGTTTTGATAATGGGGTGGTTGGATTGTACGTTGTGTCTGGGATTGAGGTCTGTGGTTCAGTGAGCGCAGCACTGTCTGGTGCCGGAAGTTTTGCTTGATGGTATTTGCGTACCGCAACAATACTAAAGGCAAGTACAACAAGTCCAAGACCGATCCATATCTTCGCATGCTTCATAGATGCCTAGTATAGCACGAGGAGGTCTATCTGATCATAAAGCCTGCCTGGGTAATCAGCGATGCAAGCTTCTGCCATATAGGCGCGATTTCATCTTCGGTGAGTGTGTGATCCATTGACTGAAACACAAATCGATATGCAATACTTGTCTTGCCATCTTTGGTAAACCGATCAAAGCACACTGGTTGTTTGAGGTTGTGTTCACGTGCAAAGCTTTGCACTATCGATGCGAGCGATTCTTCACCAGCAGCATCAGGAACCCACACTGCAACATCACGAACGATAAACGGATACACTGACCACATCACAAATCGATCAGTAGTCGACTCATGCTCAAGCGATACCGGATCAATGACGATACTATGGTCGGTGATGTATGCATCAAGCGCTGTCTCAGTGACTCTCCCCTTTTCGTCAATAGTTGCAACATGTACTTTTTCTTGATCACCAACAAACACATTTCCGATCTCAAACAGTTTGACTGTGGATGCTCCCCATAGCGGAGCGTTGAGCTTGTTCATCTCATACGATGCTTTGAGTCCATCGGAAAGATTGGTACGAAGTGCGCTTTTATCTTTGGGACCACGTGCGACATACACTTCACCTTTTTTAGTAAACGTGTAGGTTTGCACTTCTGTAAACCCATCATGGACAAGCCAAGCTTTTGCGGCACGTATTGCATGGTACTGAGAAGCATGAGCGACAGGAAGTATCGTCGGAAGCGGGCTACTCTGTATCATGTCATACCCAACCACTCGGCCGATTTCTTCAGCGATGTCATGCGAGCCAGTGAGGTCGAGGCGCTCATATGGCACCTCAAGGGTAAATTTGTCGCCTTCCCTTTTGTACTTGTACCCGTAGCGTAGATACACTTCCTCGATCATATCTCCTGTCACCTGAGATCCGAGGATGCGCGCAATGTCTTGCGTGGTACAAATAACGCTTTGCTGTTCTGGTTTGTGCGGGAAGTGCTCATACACACCAGAAACTGTTCCCCCTGCAAGCTCTTGGATGAGACTTGCGATCTGCTGTGCTGCATCAAATGCAACGACGGGGCTGAGGTCGTTTTCAAATCGTTTGGATGCATCAGTTGCAAGTCCAAGAGCACGCGCAGTCTTGCGGACTGATATTGGATCAAAGTTTGCAATCTCGATAATGATTGATGTCGTGGTACTAGTAACCTCTGCGCTTTTGCCTCCTTTTATACCAGCGATGGCAAGCGGTCCGATATAGTCTGCAATGACGAGCATGTCCGGCTTTAGCTCCTTTTCTTCTCCAGAGAGTGTGATGATCTTCTCTCCTTCTTTTGCGAGGCGCACGACGATACCTCCATCTACATTGGCACTATCAAACGCATGCACTGGTTGCCCTCGATCCAGTAGTACATAGTTGGTCGCATCGACAATGTTGTTGATAGATTTTTGACCTACTGACTCGAGTGCGGTTTTGAGCCACTCTGGTGATGGAGCAACCCTTGCCCCATCTACCTTGATCGCAATGTACCGACGACAGAGATCACTCTGTACTTCTACCTTGATATCAAGATCACTTGCAGGGAGCGGTGTGAGCTCAAGCGGTTTGAGTGTGAGCTTGCAGAGCCCGGCAATCTCGCGCGCCATACCGTAGTGCGACAGACAATCATGTGCTCGATCAGGGAGCACTTTGATATCGAGCACTGTATCACCTTCCACTTCTTCCACACTCTCTACCTCAAACGCATGAAAGATAATCATCTCTTTGAGACTATCAACTGCAGGTAGCTTTTCTTGGATATGTTTTTGGAGCCAGTTATAGGAGTACTTCATATGTTAAAACTGATTGAACCGCAGATCGCCCTGGTACGCGAGGCGCACATCGCTGATGCCGTACTTTACATTGGCGAGACGGTCGAGCCCCATACCAAACGCAAAACCGGTCACGTTGCTCGGATCATACTTCACATTGGTAAACACATTGGGGTGCACCATGCCAGCACCACACACCTCAAGCCATTTCTCACCTACCTTCACATCAACCTCAAACCCCGGCTCGACAAACGGGAAGAAACTCGGGCGTAGTCGTATTTCTGTTTCTTCACCAAAGAGTTCTTTAAAAAACGAAAGGAGTGTTCCCTTCAAATGCTCGACAGTGATTCCTTCACCGACGACAAGTCCTTCGAGCTGATGAAACTGCATTTCGTGCGTCGCATCAGTTGCCTCGTTGCGAAAGACTTTGCCAGGCACCACGATCGCAAACGGTGGTTGGTTCGTTTCCATGTAGCGGATCTGGACTGGTGAAGTGTGCGTACGGAGCACTTTGCCTGGCTGATCCTTGATCCAGAATGTATCTTGCATATCGCGCGCTGGGTGATCCTTGGGGACATTGAGCGCATCAAAGTTGTGCCATTCGTCCTCAAGCTCTGGCCCAAGCGCGACACTAAAACCCTGCTTTGCGAGGATATTGACAGCTTCTTCGGTAACGAGTGTGAGCGGGTGGAGTGCGCCCTTAGGGATTTGCAT
>CAYZSX010000013.1:0-14391 GCA_964481155.1 uncultured Candidatus Saccharibacteria bacterium | reverse complement strand
GAGGTACAGCGCAAGGAGGGTGAGGGCGAGCATGCCGAGCGCGGGGAGGGATTTGCGAAGCGGATCTTTGACCTTCATATGCATCGACAGTGCACCGAGCATCAAGACCACAAGGAGCAGGAGCGCGCCTGTAGGAAGTAGTTGCCCTATCGATGGCGCCACTACTCGTGCAAGGAGTACGAGCGCGATCGAGAGCTTGAACGCACCGACGACGTACACTGCCCACGCGGGCAAGCCGTACGCGGCAAATTCTTCTTTCATCGTCTGCGCTGAACCCCCGCGGTATGCGGTAGCACGTCCAGACCGGACCACCCAGACATTGATCAGTCCAAGTGCAATCACCACAGAGATCCCCTAAACAATAAATGATAGATACATAGATACGATATAACGCTGCTATACCTCTCAGTATACCGCTCGGCGCTGCGGTTCGTCTATGTCTAAATGTATAAAATAAAAAACCGGTGTGTCACACGACACACCGGAAATGTTTGATTTTTTAGCGATCAAAGTACCGCGGGATGCGAAGCTTCTCTCCACCCCCGCCGATTATCGTCGCAAATATAACCACGCAAAGGTATATGGTAAATGCTTGCCATGCTCCTCTGTGTGCTTGCAACATAAGCGGAACACAAATAAACAAAACTGCGAAAGACATCGCTATCCACCGACCGGAGTCGTCCTGCTGGATACCACGTGCCAATACGTTGGCAAGTGTCACAGGGGCACCTACGACCATGCCGATTCCGACGATCTTGAGGCATACAGTAAGCATGTCGATCAGATATCCAGGAATATTGATTGCTACCTGCGGGAACAGGTACAAGACGAGTTCGTTGAGTCCAGCAAGGAGCAAAGATCCAAAGAAGATTGCTCCGCAAACCATGCACACCCAAAATGATGCGCTGAAAATTTTTTGTCTCATATATTATTATTTTTAAGGTTCAAAAATATGAGTGTATTATAGCACTATTTGCTATAAAAGTCAATCCTATCGATTGAGCCAGGTGATCGTGAGCTGAAGCACGGTTGCAAACGAAACCCATGCGAGGTATGGGATGTTGACCAATGCGACCCAGCGCAGGTGCGGATAGATCGCAATCAGTGCCCAGATGAGCGTGCCGAGGACGAGGAGTATGTCGATCGCTGCGAGTAGGTTGTTGCGGAGCCCAAACTGAAAGTATGTAAATGAGAAATTAAACACGAGGTTGAGGATAAATGGCAGCACCACGATAAACGGCAGCTCCCCTTTGTATGCTTTGTAAAAGACTGTGCCGAAACTAATCGCAATGATCGTATAGAGCACACTCCACACTGGCCCAAAGAGCCAGCTCGGCGGTGCCCACGAGGGACGGATGAGTGTGCTGTACCATTGATAGGATTGCATAGGTACAGTATCGCACCTGCACAAGCTTTTGACAAAACAGCAAAAATGGGTTATCGTATAGACAAACAAAACCCCTACAATATGAATATCGAGCAACGAAAATAGTTCTTGCGACTAACCCTCAAAAACCTCGCGCAGAAATGGTTCCCTGGTGCATGCCCTACCCAGATCGAAGTGTGGGTTGCTGTTATGTACGGCAACAAACTCATCGACATCCGAAATGGTGCTGATTTTGTAGAGTATTCAACTGACAAATTCCCTCAGCACCCTATCCTGTATGCTTGTGAAGAAGCCGGGGTTGATTCGGGGTCTATACCAGTGAATCAAAAAATAGTCTGCAGCTTTGCAGACGAGATATCGGTGATCAAACCGATTGATCGTACCCGTGAGATGGAGATACTATGTAAATATACTTCACTCGTCGCCTAACCTACTCGCCCCGGCAATCCTGCTGGGGCTTTTTATTTTTATTTGACAATCAATGCCCCTATTTATATACTGTCGGTACAAATGTCCTTCGGGATCCATCTCTCCTTGAGAGATAGAACAACAGGCTCAAAGCAACAGCGCTTTGAGCTTTTGTGTTATCTGGGTAAAATCTTTGCCTGAGACTGTACCAATGTTTTGAAAAAATCTTTTCTTGTCCATAACTTTTACTTGAGAAAGTATGACGTATGAAGAATCCTGATATTTAGGATTGTCTAGTTGTGGCGTATCGAGCTTGTAATACAGTGGATGATTATCTTTTCCTTTACTTGTGAGCGCTGCAGTAAAAAATAAATTGCCAATCTTTTTTATCACCACTACAGGTCTGAGAAATTGTTCTTTGCCATTTTCTTCAAACCCAATGTTTTTACCCATTTTTACAAACCATATCTCTCGCCTGTTTATATATAAATCATGACGGAGTATCGAATCGTGTATCCGCTTCTTTTCCTCGTTCCATATATCAAATGCTTGATCCATACCAAACCATAGTACCCTACCAGACCTAAAGAAAAGATAAAGTTTATGGATTGATATATGTCTTTTCGCGGAGCACTTGGATCTCATCGCGCAAGATCGCTGCGGTTTCAAAGTCAAGGAGCTTTACGGCTTCTTTCATCTCTGCTTCTTTTATCTTGATCAATTTTTCAATCGGGTTTTTGCCGCGCGTCTTTCTCCCCTTTTGGTCTTTCTCGATCTGCGCAAAAAGCTCAAGATCAAGCGCAAGCTCAGCATTGACTGCTTTGGCATGATCGCTTTGCATACCTTCGGTGATGTCTTTGATCGCCTTACTGATCGTCGTCGGAGTGATGCCGTGCGCTTTGTTATACGCGAGCTGTATCTCGCGACGACGGTTGGTCTCGCCGATCGCGCGCTCCATCGAGCCGGTCATCTCGTCTGCGTACAGGATCACGCGGCCGTTTGCATTGCGGGCAGCACGACCGATGGTCTGGATGAGCGAGACTTCACTCCGGAGAAATCCTTCTTTGTCCGCATCGAGGATACCGATAAGCGAGACTTCGGGCATGTCGAGTCCTTCACGCAGGAGGTTGACCCCGACCAAGATATCAAACTCGCCCTTGCGAAACTTGGTGATGATCTGGATACGCTCGATCGTCTTGATATCGGAGTGGAGGTACTCGGCTTTGATCTTGCGATCTTTGAGATATGCACTGAGGTCTTCTGCCATTCTTTTTGTAAGGGTCGTTGCAAGGACACGTCCGCCGCCCCTGATCTCCTTTTCAGCTTCATTGATAAAGTCTTGTACCTGACCATGGTACTCGCCATGCTCGAGGATCGGCCGCACTTCAACGACTGGATCGACAAGTCCGGTCGGGCGAATGATCTGCTCGACGATCTGCTCACTATGCTCATGCTCGTACTTGCCCGGTGTCGCTGAGACAAAGACTGCTTGCCCGATACGCTCGGTAAACTCGTCAAACTTGAGCGGACGATTGTCTTTGGCACTTGGAAGTCTGAAGCCAAACTCGACCAGTGTCTCTTTGCGCGCCTGGTCGCCTGCATACATGGCGCTCAGCTGTGGCAGTGTCACGTGCGACTCATCGATGAAGAGCATGAAGTCTGCTGATCCATCTGCCTTGTGCGGGAAATATGAAAGGAGTGTCTCGGGTGGCTCCCCTGCTGCTTTGCCCGACATATGACGAGAGTAGTTTTCGATGCCGGCGCAGTACCCGATCTCGCGGATCATCGCAAGGTCGTAGTTGGTACGGCGTTTGAGGCGCTCTGCCTCCAGAAGCTTGCCTTCCTTTTCAAAATACGCGAGCTGCTTTGCAAGCTCAGCTTGGATGTCGCGAATCGCGCGCTCCTTTTCGTCGGCGTTGGTGATGAAGTGCTTCGCAGGAAAGATAAATACAAACGGCTCATCCTCGGCAATGATCCGTGATGAGACGGGGTCGATCTTGACGATCGATTGGACGACGCTTCCGGTGAAGTCGATCTGATACATCACCGTGTCATTCACTGGCATGACGTCTATCTTGTTGCCGAGCGCGCGAAATGTGCCGCTCTCGAGGTCTGCAGTTGTGCGTGAGAAATGGATCGAGATGAGCCGCTCCATCGCTTCGGTACGAGAGAGCTTCATCCCCTTTTCTATTTTGAAGTTGGTCTTTTCGTACTCGACTGGTGATCCGAGACCATAGATACACGAGACTGATGCGACGATGATCACGTCTTTGCGTGTGAGGAGTGACTGCGTCGTCGCATGACGGAGTCGATCGATCTCTTTGTTGATTTGCGCATCCTTTTCGATGAAGGTATCGGTGACGGGCAGGTATGCTTCTGGTTGGTAGTAGTCGTAGTATGAGACGAAATAGTGCACCGCATTGTCCGGGAAAAATTCCTTGAACTCACTCGCGAGCTGCGCGGCGAGCGTCTTGTTGTGCGCGATCACGAGCGTTGGCTTTTGGACCTCGGCGATGATGTTGGCCATCGTAAACGTCTTGCCAGTCCCCGTCGCACCGAGGAGTGTCTGCATGCGCATCCCCTTTTTGAGTCCCTTCATGAGCCCCTCGATCGCCTTGGGCTGGTCACCTGCTGGTTTGTAGTGGTCTTTAAGCCTAAACTTCATAGAGCCATACTACCACACTAAAAGTCGTATGCACTGTCGTCGTACGCGATGGCGTATGCCTTGTGGACTATCTGATATGTCAGGAGCGATGCAACCGCAGTAAAAATAAGGATGTAGAAAAATGATTTGCGCAAGATCATACCTATAGTATAGCAATTATTTTTTATAATACCGCTCCACAAACTCCTTCTTGAACTCCAAAAACGTATCGTCCAAGATCGATGCGCGGATCCTTTCTACGAGTCTCAAGATGAAATGCAGGTTGTGGATCGATGCGAGTGTCCCTGCGGCCATCTCGTCTGCGCGAAAGAGGTGCGCGAGGTACGCACGACTGTGGTGCGTGCAGGTGTAGCACGTACAACCTTCTTCGATAGGTGTGAAGTCTTGGACGAACTTTGCGTTTTTGATGTTGATGCGGCCATCGTGCGTATGAAGTGTCCCGTGTCTACCCATGCGCGTCGGTGCGATGCAGTCAAAGAGGTCGCACCCTGCTTGCACCGCTTCAAAGAGATCGATCGGCTCTCCGATGCCGAGGAGGTGTCGGGGTTTGTGTTCAGGAAGTATTGCATTCACCCAGCCGACTGCCGTACCGATGTCGTCTTTGGTAAATGAACCACCGATGCCGTAGCCATCGAACGGGAGCGCGCCGAGGTCTCGCGCGGCCTGCTCGCGAAGGTCTTGAAATCGTCCGCCTTGAATGACACCAAAGAGTGCCTGACGCTTATCGATATCGAGCGCCTCGTGCGCAGCGAGTGAGCGCTTGGCCCACTCATAGGTGCGCGCAAGTGATTTCTTTTGGTACTCGTAGGGTGCTGTTGGACTTGTGCATTCATCAAATGCAAATATCATGTCTGCGCCAAGCTTCCACTGGATATCCATCGACGATTCTGGGGTAAACAAATGTTTGGATCCATCGATATGCGATTTAAATTCCACACCTTCGTCCGTTACTTTTGCAAGTTGCCCCGATGTTGCAGAAATATCTGATACTTCATCTCCGGTCGCAACTTTTGAGACATTGTTTCCAAACGCTGCGCCAAGCGAGAACGCTTGAAACCCGCCGCTATCTGTCATCGTTGGTCCATGCCAGTCCATAAAAGGACCAAACCCTCCTGCGTGTGCGACGATATCTGCTCCTGGTTGGAGATATAAGTGATACGTATTTGCAAGTACAACCTGCGCGCCAAGTGATCTGATCTGTTCAGCAGTGAGTGCCTTCACCGTAGCCTTGGTCCCCACGGTCACAAATGCTGGTGTTTTGATCGTGCCATGCGGCGTTACGATCTCTCCTGCTCGAGCCAGTGATCCATCTAATTTTTTCTCGATAGTAAATTTCACGACACTAGTTGTACCACACCATTATGAATACGCAATGTTAAACACTTTGTTGAGAAGTCCGTAGCGGATGAGGAGTTCAGGAGATTGATACACTGGCACCATAAGTCCATCAGTACTCTTGCGTTCAATGCGCAGGTAGTAAAGACCTTTGGGGACATGGAGGTAGTAGCGACCAGCGCGTGTCGTCTTGATCGTTTTGACGAGTGATTGATCAACAGCCGAGTACACCTTGATAAGCACGCCAGCAAGTGGTTTGCCGTACAGGTCATAGATGCGGCCCATCTGCTTGAGACGTTTCTGATGTCTGCGGAGGATAAATGATGCGATGTACAGTCCGAGGATCGCAAGGTTGTATGGTTCAGGATAGACGATCACACTCGCTGCAACAATGAGAAACGTGGTGAGGAGCATGGTGTTGAACACGCGATCAGCAACCATCTCACGTTTGGAATAGTGGATCGAGAGATCGCCCTGTTTCTGAGCAAAGAGAGCCGTGTCAAAGTCGAGCGGATCGAGTGGGATGTTTTTGGTGATTGGTGCTGCGGGATCGTACGGGAGGTAGTCACCAAAGTATGGCTTGTCATAGAGTTCGTCACGCATGTCGTTTTGCGCGATCACATGTGATGGGAAGAGATAGTTGGTCTTGGACAAGACGACTTTGTAGATACCTGGCTTGGCAGCAAAGCCATATCGACCTGAGGTGTCAGTGATCGAGGTTTCCACAACGTTGCCGTCGATATCAACGAGACTCACCCGCACTGGGTCAAGTGGTTGTTTGGTGATCGAATCATACACAGTACCCCACGGGATTGGTTTTTTGCGGATACCCAAAAGGACGAGGAGCATACTCCATAGACGAAGCGGGATAAGGATAAACTCAGGACGTGCGAGTGGGTTGAGGAACAGTACCGATGCAAGTACAATCGCGCCACCTATTGTAGTAACGATTGCAACAATCGCTTTGAGACTCACTTCGATCACTGCCACTTGTGCAGGAGTGAAATTGCGCTTGATCGCCTGCTTGATAGGAGAATCAAGGACCGTGATGGGAGTTTGTGTGATCTTTTTGATGAGTGGGGTACCTGAATCCACTGGAGATGGCGTGATCGGCATCGCAGGCGAAGTCGGAGTCGTCGGCCGCGTCATACCATTCGTCGTGTTGACACGCACACTCGAGCTTCTCGGGTTTGCATTGTTGTTGCTCGGTGGTGGTGTGGGGTCTGGGTCTGGAGCAGGTGGCGTCACTGGTTCAGTGATAACCACTGTTGCAGATGCAGGACTTGAAATATTGTTGGAAGTATCTTTGGCCCATGCGTACAGTGTCTTGGTGCCATATGAAGCAAAAGTATAGCTCATAAGTGGAGCATTGTCCCATATGCCACTCACATCAGGCACAGCGTTGGTTTGTGTCACCAAATAACTAAGTGCTTCTGAAACATCTACATTGTCAGTAGCAGAAAACGTAAGAGGTACTGTCAATGACGTACTCGTTGCCGGCATCGAAAACGACACCGTTGGTGCAGTGGTGTCGCCACCACCACCGCCACTGCAAGCTTCTGTTGTTACAACAAAAGAAAAAGATACTCCGCCAATATCAAGTGTTCCTGAATTGGTTGTTCCACAATCATTTGCTTTTACAATGAAAGAAACCTTGTCACCCAACCCTACCTCCAACACCGCCTCTTGGGCTGCAAGAGAAGGCCCCTCGCTTGGCACGTCTCCTACATAATAAAAACAATCGCTTGTACAACTAGTAACAGAGATAGGTATTTCAACACCATCAACCACACCCTTGACTTCAATTGTCTCTGATACAATGTACCACCCTGGCGTGACTCCAGTGCGTTCGTTTAACCCAGTTTGGTCGACATAGATATCTGGAATAGAAAACTTGAACAACACACCACTGTTGTCTGTACCACCCTCTAAAGTTGTCCCATAAAACGCAAGCTCTACTCCGTTATACTCAAGAAACGTAAGACCGCCATATATTTTTTCCCCCGCATCCGTGCCAAATCCAGCATCTTCAACTGTATACGTCTGGGTGGGTATATCAAAAGAAAATATCGAACCAACACCAGAACCCCCTGCTACCGTTGTTCCGTATAGCTTGCGCACGCCATCAAAGACAAGTGGTGCATGTATTTTGGGTTGTTCACCAAAAAAGCTATAAAGAATCTGGTATCCACCACCATCTGATCCTATAGAAAACAGTACCTCTTCTCCTGTAGGGTCACCACTCGTTACTCCATAAAGCGTATCTCCAACAAGTGTCAGCGATCCTCTCGGCGCAAAACCGTCTCCAATATTTGAATCACCAAAACTGTGCCAAACCTCATATGAGCCGTTGTGGAACGCAAAAATAACACCAGCCCCGTATGCACCTCCACCACTCGTCGTACCGACCAATGTCTCTGTATCTGGCATATAGGTTAGTGACCCGTATGGAGTGACCCCGAGATTGTCTCCGCCAAAACTCAGTTCTGTTGTGTAGGTTGAAGTATCTAGCGAGTACGAAAAGATAACGCCTCCATTATTTACACCGCCAGCACTCGTCATCCCATACAACTTGTTTGATGCTTCTACATAAACCAACGAACCGTAGGGTGATGTTCCGTCAGGTTCTGCGAGCTCGGGAGATCCGAATGAATATATCCCTTCAAGAGAACCCGTACCTAGGTTGTATTTAAAAATAGTCCCTTTGTTATACGCACCACCAGTAAGCGCCATACCATACAATGCATTTTCCGATGCTACGTATGTCAAAGATCCATGCGGATTACAGCCTAGAGTTTCTCCAAAAAATTTTAAGCCGATAATGTCTTCTGTTACATCATTGTGTGAATATATCGCACCACATCCTAAACCTGAACCATCGCTTGTAACCCCGTACAGTGTCCCGTTTACATAGATCGGTGGACTATACGGATTGCTTCCTATATCTCCAATTGTCTGAAAACTATGAAGCACCTGATGAGCTGCTCCAGTTACAAAAAACGGTTTAGTCGTGAAAAATATAACTACTGCTAGCAAAACCGCTATCCCTAATTTTGTTAGGAATCTGTACATTACGTAACAAAGTATACTACAGAACCGTTTGATTTGTTTTGTGAATTAACGCACAATCACCCACTTAAGCGCCTGGAGATTCACCGGGGCTTTGGCGATTAGTCGCTGAAACGGATCACGAGGATCAGTTGCGATGCGCTCGATCTGTGCAAGCACCGCTGTCTGCACTGTCTGATGCGCAATCATACCTCCCACCGCAAACTGCACATCACGCGGCATGCGGACCTCGTACTCACCACCTCCACGACCAATCATGGTCACTGCGATATTGCTTCCATTTGCTGAACCTGTCGTTTCTCGTCCTGGCGCACTAAAGAGCGTGACGGTCGCATGATCATCAGCTACTGCAGAGATAGTGCCGAGCGCTATCGAGTCAAATGCGTATACGATCTGCCCTTCACGGATACCTTGGTCAGTACCCGCATCTATCGTAAACGTGTCGTAGAGACTCCTGTTGGGGAGCGTGGCCACATGCGCGAGCACCCCTTTTGGATGCTCAGCTCTACCGAGCTCTCGTTTGAGTGCATCGTTTTCTGCTTGGAGCAGATCGAGTGTTGCGAGTCGCGCATCATATGAAGCAAGCGTCGTTTGTAGCTCAACAACTTTGTGGACAAGTGTCTTTTTGGGTAGGAGCGTGTTTATGACAGTATCAGTACTTGCGAGCGGCAACTGCGCCACAGTTCGGTGTGTGATACTACGAGCGATGTACCAAACAACGATCACGCAAGCGATACCCGCACCTACGATGATCAAAGGTTTGAGCACTGACGTATTGCGTTTGTATCCGTTAAATGACGACATGTTCATCAAGTGGCGCAAGGACACTTTCATAGGTATCAAAGTCTTCGATGATGATGCCCGTACCGCGAGCAACAGCTGAGAGTGGATCCTCTGCGATATGGACCGGGATCGCGAGCTCGTGTGACAAAAGCTCTGCAAGTCCTGGGAGGAGCGCTCCACCACCTGAGAGCAAGATACCACTTTGGAGTATGTCTGCCATCATCTCAGGCGGTGCGGTCTCAAGGACTTCTCGGATACCAGCTATGAGAAACCCGATCGGTCGCATGAGCGCCTCGCGGATATCTCCGTCGGTGATGACGAGCCCGCGCGGGAGCCCACTCACCAGATCGCGCCCGCGCACCTCCATCTCTGCATATTCGGTTTCGATCGCTGACCCGAGCGTGAGCTTCACCTGTTCAGCAGTCGGTTCACCGACGAGGAGTTTGAACTCGTCACGCAGATACTCAATGATGCGCTCGTTCATATGATCGCCTGCGATCCGCAAGTTAAGCGAACGGACGATACCACCAAGCGCAATAAGTGCTATATCAGTCGTACCACCACCGATGTCAACGATAAATGTCGCGCGAGCATCGAGTACTGGGAGTCTCACACCGATTGCAGCTGCCATCGCTTCTTCGACCAGATGCACCTCACGCGCACCTGCGTCGATCGCGGCATCATAGACCGCACGCATCTCAACGTTGGTGATGCCACTCGGCACGCCGATCACCACCCGTGGGCGGAAAAATTTCTTGCTCACCTTTTCAGCTTTGCGGATAAAGTACGCGAGCATCTCCTCGGTCATGTCAAAGTCTGATACCACACCCTCGATAAGCGGTCGGATGATCTCGATATGCGCGGGAGTCTTGCCCCACATCTTTTTTGCTTCGTGGCCGATTGCAACGATTTGTCCTGTCTTTTTGTTTACCGCGACAATTGATGGTTCGTTGATGATGATCCCATACCCAGAAAGATACACGAGTGTATTGGCAGTACCGAGGTCGATACCGATATCATTTGAAAATTTGCGGTAAAGGGATTTAAGCATTGGTTAGTACGCCTTTGCAAAAAGCACGCGCTGAGTTGAAGGATTGCTTGTCTTTATGCATACCCCTGACTCGACCTTTGTATCAAATGGAATGCAACGGATTGTTGCACCTATTTCTTCTTTAATTTTCTTTTCTGTTTCTGCAGTGCCGTCCCAGTGCGCCATGACAAATTTACCCTCAGCAATAGCTGTAGTGAAATCATGCCATGAATCAACGCTTACAGTATTTTTAGCAAGCCGGTCTTGTGCGGCATTCAAAAGATCTTTTTGCATTGAATCCAAAACATCTTGAACAGCGTTTCCAATAGTTTCTGGATTGTACTCAATACCTATTTTTTCACCAGTATCTCTTCGTACCACTGTACATATCTCTTTCTCAATATCTTTTGGTCCCATTTCTATACGGACCGGTACACCTTTCTTTTCCCACTCAAAAAACTTTTCTCCAATAGATATATTCTCACGATCATCAATATAGACAGTTCTGATACCCACATTTTCTTCGATCTGCTTTTTAAGTATTGATACAATTGACATCACTTTTTCTTTTGTATCTTCTCTATATATGGGAACGATTACAACTTTGGTCGTCGCCATTTTTGGAGGAAGCACGAGACCTTTATCATCACTATGCGTCATGATAAGCCCACCAATCGATCGGGTCGACAGCCCCCAACTCGTCTGCCATCCATACTGCAATGTATTATTTTGGTCGAGGTATTGCACTTCGAATGCCTTAGCAAAGTTGTCGCCGAGGTTGTGTGATGTTGCATACTGGAGTGCCTTGCCGTCTTGCATCATTGCTTCACAACAATATGTTTTGAGCGCACCTGCAAATCGTTCACTTTCAGTTTTCTCACCAGTAATAACTGGGATCGCCATATAATCTCGTGAGAAATTCTTGTATACCTCAAGCATTTGCCGCGCAAAATCATCTGCTTCTTGCTCAGTCTGATGTACTGTGTGTCCTTCTTGCCAGAGAAACTCGGTCGTACGTAGAAATGGCTTGGTACGAAGTTCCCAACGAAGCACATTGGCCCATTGATTGATAAGAAGTGGGAGGTCACGATATGATCGAACCCATTTCGAAAACACATCGTACATGATCGTCTCAGATGTCGGACGGATCACAAGTGGCTCATCGAGTTTTTCTCCGCCCGCATGCGTCACTACTGCGACTTCGGGCGCAAATCCCTCCACATGCTGTGCTTCACGTTTCAAAAATTTTTCTGGTATCAAAAGTGGAAAATAAGCATTCTGAACACCTTTGTTTTTGAATTCTTCATCGAGTGCCTGCTGCACCTTTTCCCAAATAGCATAGCCATTAGGTTTGATGACCATACAACCTCGTACAGGTGAGTTTTCAGCAAGATCAGCTGCTGCAATAACGTCCAAATACCACTGTGAGTAGTCTTCAGACCGTGGAGTAATAGGCTTGTCGTGTGACATTTCCATGCCCTATAATCGCACATTTTGGGCAATAAAAAAAGCATGCCTTGATAAAAATGCCTAAAAGTGGTATATTGGCGTGTCCCAAAAACGGACGAAATTATTCAGTAATCAAGGTCGGGCACAGTTCCCTTCCTGCTACAGATTGTTATGAAAAAAGAACTCTCAGCCACTAGCCTCATGGAGGCCGGCGTACACTACGGGTACTCACGTACTCGTCGCCACCCTACCGTCACCCCGTTTCTCTACGGCAACAAAAACGGTACTGACATCATCGATGTCGAAAAAATAATCCCTCAGATTGAAACTGCTGCAACCTTTGTCGCAGAACTCGGTGCTGCAGGCAAAACAGCGCTCTTTGTCGGGGTAAAGCCTGAATCACGCGCGTCAGTCATGGAGGTCGCATCAGCGCTCCGCCAGCCATACGTTACCGAACGATGGATCGGTGGTATCCTTACCAACTTCCCACAGATCAAGCAGCGTATCGAAAAGCTCGAAAAGATGAAAGAAGAGCGTGTCTCTGGCCAGTACGCCAAGTACACCAAAAAAGAGCAAAACCTCCTCAATCGTGAGATGGAACGTCTTACCAAATACTTCAACGGCCTCCTCGGTATGACTCGCATGCCTGATGTCATGATCGTCGTCGACCCCAAAAAGGAACACATCGCGGTGCTGGAAGCCCGCAAGATGAACATCCCTGTTGTCGCACTCGGCAACACTGACTGCAGCATCCGTGGTATCAACTATCCAATCGTTGCCAACGATTCATCAGCATCGAGTATTTCACTGATCCTTGGTATACTCAAAGACGCTTTCGAAGGAAATAAATAATTATTCACGTAATCGCGAAAGTGCTCATGCTCATTGAGCCGTCTTGCGCAGGGCGACTGGCCCGAGCAGGAGCGAATTTTCACCAGAAAATTACGCGACGGCGAAATGAGGATGAGCGCATCGCACGACAACACAACTATGAGTACAATCACTACTGAACAAGTAAAAGAACTTCGTGACGCAACTGGTGTGTCAGTTATGCAGTGTCGCAAAGCACTCGAAGAAGCTGCGGGCGACATGGAAAAAGCACTTATCATCTTGCGCAAAAAGGGCGCAGAAGTTGCTGACAAAAAGGCTGACCGTGATGCAAGTGACGGTCTCGTCATCGTCCGCACTGACGGCAAACGAGCGCTCTCGCTCATCATGAACTGTGAGACTGATTTCGTCGCAAAAAACGAAGATTTTGTAAAACTCGCAAACACCCTCGCAGACATCGCATGGAACGACGGCGAAGCAGCTGCTCGTGAGCAAGCACCAGCGCTCATCAACGATGTCGTCCTCAAGATCGGTGAAAACATCAAGCTCGGTACCATCGAAGAGGTCACTGGCGATACGGTTGGTGTCTACACACACCACACTGGCAAAACCGCAACTGTTGTTGTCCTCGCTGGTGGTACTCCAGAGGTAGCAAAAGAAATCGCAATGCACACTGCCGCAATGAAACCTCAGTTTGTCCGAACAAGTGACATCAATGATGCTGACAAAGCACAAGTCATGGAAGCACTTCAGAACGAAATGGCATCGATCGACAAGCCAGCTGATATGAAAGAAAAGATCATGGAAGGCAAAATCGCTGCATACTTCAAAGAACAAACTCTCGAAGAACAACCATTTTTCAAGGCACCAGATCAAACTATCAAGCAATACGCGAGTACTCACGGTGCAACGATTGATCGATTTGTAACGTATACTATCTAGTACATGATACTCACGCTCGGTATACTGTTTGTAGGACTTGGAGTAGCTGCATGGATATACAGCATGTACCTCTCGTGGCAGGCACAAAACGGTGCTACATTTGATCCTGCAACGGCTACACCGCTCATGGCTACTACTGACAAAGTCGTGCGGTACCTGCGTAGATTCTGGTATCTCTCTCAAGCAAAAATCCGCGTAGTACTCCGATGGTTCGGGGCCAAAGCCCAAAAGCAACTCATAACCTGGTTCCCTGCATCACGAGCGATGTTTGAGCGCCACGACAAGCTCGCAGGGCTCGAGCACGGACCCACGTCGTACTTTCTCAAGCGCATTTCTCCAGCAGACAAATCTCCCAAGACCCGTTTGCCTCGGAGCAAAAAAATGCTATAGTTTGTCTCGACCAGATTCGTCTGGTCACCTGCCGGAATAGCTCAGTTGGTAGAGCTCCCGTTTTGTAAACGGGTGGTCGTCGGTTCGAGCCCGACTTCCGGCTCC
>CAYZSX010000012.1:0-14629 GCA_964481155.1 uncultured Candidatus Saccharibacteria bacterium | reverse complement strand
AGCAGATGGACAAGTTTGGAGTAGACGCAGTCCGCTACTGGATGTACAGCGTCAATGCCCCAGGGGAGAGCAAAAACTATGATGAAAAGTCAGTCGCTGAGATCAACAACAAAGTGTTCAACCTGCTTGGCAACGTGTACACCTTTTATGAGCAGTATCGTGATACGAGCCTAGAAGGTGAGTATAGAGAAAGCACCGGTGTGCTCGATCAGTGGATCATCGCACGTCTCAATCAGACAATAGAAGAAGTAACAAAGGGGCTCGATTCATATGATCTCTTTGCGCCCACACGCACGATCAGAGATTTCATCGATGATCTATCGACGTGGTACCTGCGCCGCAGTCGTGACCGAATCAAGGATGAAGATAGTGATGCAAAACGTACGCTCTATATAGTCCTCAAAACCACCGCGAAACTCCTTGCGCCATTTGCACCGTTTTTTGCAGAAGATTTGTGGCAGAAACTCAAAGAGGAGCGCGATGAGGAGTCAGTACACTTGAGTGAGTGGCCAAAAGCTCAATCGGTAAATGAAAAAGTTGTTGCTGATATCCAACTAGTGCGAGATATTTGTACCGAAGGAAATGCACTTCGCAAAAAGCTCAACATACCTGTGCGACAACCACTCGCAACACTTACCGCCAAAGATTGGAATCTATCGGATGAGTACGTGCAGCTCGTAATGGAAGAGCTCAATGTCAAAGCGGTTGTTGTAGGATCTGAAACCGTCCTCGATACCACCATCACTCCCGAGCTCAAACTCGAGGGTGACTATCGCGAGCTCGTCCGACAGATCCAAGACCTCCGCAAAGAAAAAGGTCTCACACCTGTAGATATGATCACGCTTACACTTCCCGAATCCGTAAAAGAAATCTTTGAAAAGTTTGGTGAAGAACTCAAGAAAACAGTGGGGGCAAAAAATGTCTCAATTAGTGGAGAAGAAGTTATAATCATCTAATATGTCACTTCCAAAAAATACATTTTACGATATCAATAAATTACCTTCAGAAAAAGGTTTGCTTTTGTTCGGTCTTTCAATGAATAAGTTATTCCTTCGCCAAAATCCTGAAAAATGCATTGAAGATGTTCGTATCTTTCACACTGCAAAAGTGACTAAGCCGCTTGTTGGACTCAATTTTATTTATAGTGACTTCTTGTATCTATATAGTAATAAACCAGCTCCAGAGTTGAAGGAATCTTTTATGAACCAAATGATTGAACATAAAAATGGACTTCAAAAAATAATAGAGAAAAATAATCTTGATTTTCAAATTCAGCATGCTTTCAATTACATGGCATGGGCTCAACTATACGTTGGAACGAAAAATTTCAACCAGTTATTTAATGCACTCAAAAAATTCTATGTAGAAGATGAATTATTCCAAAAGTACATGAAAGAAGATTGTGATAGGTATGGCAAGGAAATGGAAGATAATCAGGTTAATTTCTTCTTGGAAGAAATACTCATGTTTTATCTTTTAACCAAAAATAAAATACAGCTTCCAAATGATTATATTGAAAATAATCAGAAGTGGATTTTGTTTTGTTACCCAGGATCTCCACTCAAATCAACGGTGTATTTTTATCAAAAGAATGTATTTGATATTAACTGGGAAGAGAATCCTTACCAAAACTGCATGTACGATCTCGATGTAAAAAAGTTGATTGATTTTACGCGGATTGATTTGGAAACTTATAACTATAAATACGAAAATTAGTATGAAAACCGCAATTATCATCCACGGGATGCCAAGTAAGGAAGATTATTTCAACCCAAAAGGTGATTCTCAGTCAAACTGTCACTGGCTTCCGTGGATTCAAAAACAACTCACTGATCGAAGTATTCTCGCACAAACCCCTGAAATGCCAGAACCGTATGAGCCCAACTATGAGAAATGGAAATCAGTGTTTGAACAATTTCATATTGATGAAGAAACTATATTGATAGGACACAGTTGTGGTGGAGGGTTTTTGGTACGGTGGCTGAGTGAAAACAATGTAAAAGTTGGAAAGGTGTTTCTTGTTGCGCCATGGATCGGTTTTGACCCAAACGATGCGTGGACAAAATTAACAGGAGATTTTTTTATATTTGACATCGATTCAGAATTGGTTAAAAAAACAAACGGAGTAACTATTTTTGTATCATCTGATGATGATAAGGATATGCTTACCACTGCGGATGTTTTAAAGAAAAATATCAAAGGATGTTTACTACAAGAATTTTCAGACAAAGGTCATTTTACTTATGGCGATATGCGAACAAGAGAGTTTCCCGAACTTTTAGAGAGTATCATTAGGTAATGCACACCATCCATCACACGAGTGCGGTCATACTGCGAAGCGAGCCGAGGGGGGAGTACGACAAAGTCTACTGGCTCTTTACTGAGGACTTTGGGCTTGTCCGCGCGGTTGCAACAGGGGTGCGTAAACCTGCTGCCAAACTCAAGAGTCAGCTCGTTGACTATGCGTTTGTCGAAGTCGATCTGGTCAAAGGCAGAGAAGTCTGGCGACTGGTTTCTGCACGACTGACATATCAACCACTCACCGACACTACCAAACCGCTCGCGCGGGGGTATGTGCGCGCTCTTGCGACACTTGCGCGGTTCATCATCGATGAGGGAGAGCATCGCGCGCTCTATGCGCATATCGAGGAAGTCGCTCACAGTATCGATATCGAGGTAGATCCGCGTGCGTATGATGCACTTGCGATCTGGCGGATACTTGTGCATCTCGGATATATCGATGGGCAAGTCGAACGTGGATTTGTCCAAGAAGCGCAAGCACTTGGCGAAAGCGATATCAAAGCGCTCGTACAAACCGTCAACGACACCATCACGCAAACGCATCTCTAAAAGATGGTGCTATACTTGTCGGTAGTATGTCCGAAGAAAACATGGACCATATCGCACAGCTGCAACAGCGGCTCTATACGCGCGATCCTGAAAACTTGCCCAAGCGCAAGTTTGGTATCTTGCACCCGATCAAACAGCGCGCTCAATCTGCATGGGGTGCAACAGAGCTTGCGCAAGAGCCAGTGACTCGCTCGCGATCAGGAGCAGGGTACAAGCGGTTTTTTGTTGCAGCGCTGTTGTTTTTCTTGGTAGCACTTGGTGCAGCACTGTTTTCACTCTATCGAGGAGCAGTCACACTCTCGAGCAAAAACGTCGATGTCGTTATCCTTGGCAACTCGTTTGTCGGCGGAGGAGAAGAACTCCCAATACAGGTTGAAGTTGCAAACAAAAACGCCGCAGCGCTCGTAAATGCAACCCTTGTTCTCAACTATCCCAAAGGCGCAACTGACGAGACAGGGACTGATGTTGTGCGTATCGAGCGGCAGATTGGTACCGTTGCTTCCGGCAAGACCAAGAGCGAAGATTTCACAGCAGTGCTCTATGGTGAGCAGGGTATTAGTCGGACATTGACCGCAGAACTCTCGTACCAGCTTGAAGGTTCAACTGCTACGTTTCAAAAAACAGCAACGTTTTCGGTGATGATTAGCTCAAGCCCTGTAGGGCTCACGGTCGACGTGCCGAGCGCCGTGGTTTCAAATCAGAGCTTTACACTCAACGTTCACAACAGCTTTTCCGGAGACAAGATGCTTCCCAATGCGATCGTGCGTGTCGAGTATCCAAACGGGTTTGTGTTTCAATCAGCAACTCCTGCTCCTATGAGTGGCAACAACGTGTGGAGTTTGGGTGATTTGCAAAAAGGAGATAGTCGAACTGTTTCGATACAAGGCAAATTGCTTGGTGAAGTCGGTGACGAAAAGGCCTTTCGTATCTATGTCGGTACTCCCGAAGATGAAACAAGTACCAAGATAGCAGTTGCGTACAATTCCGTGCTTTCGACGCTCAAGATAGCGCAGCCGTTTGTCGCTGGTACTATCAGTATTAACAACAGTAGCGATGATATGGTAGCGCTCACCATCGGAAGCGCTATCCGTGGCGCAGTGTCTTGGGTCAACAACTCAGCGTATACCATCACAAATCCAACATTTGCACTCACTGTTGGGGGTGGACCAGTAGATGCTGATACGATCGATGCGTCAAACAGTTATTATGATCCGCTTACTCGTACGATCACCTGGACACCAGAGTCAGATGCATCACTTGTAAGCCTTGCCCCAGGAGCAAAAGGAACGCTTCCGTTTACACTTACTCCGACTGCGTTTGACAAAGACATCACTCTCTCGCTTTCGATCAAAGGCAGTATCCCTCAACAGAGTGGGGCACAGGGATCGATCGAGCAAGTTGATTACAAAACAGTGCGATTTGCATCCAACCTACAGTTTGCAGCCCAATCACTATACTCGATTGGTCCTATCAAAAACTCAGGCCCCTATCCACCCAAAGCAGATACCGAAACATCGTACACCCTCATGTGGTCGATACTTCCTTCAGAAAACACACTCACCAACGTGATCGCAACAGCGACACTTCCGGTCGGTGTGAACTGGACAGGGGTGATCGTCCCATCAACCGAAAGCATCTCATTTAGCCCAGATACTCGAGTCGTCACATGGAACATCGGTGCGCTCCCCAAATCACTCACCAACACCCCCAAAACACGCACTGTATCGTTCCAGGTCAAGACAAAGCCGACAAGGTCAATGGTGGGAAGCAACATCACGCTCCTTGACCAGACGACAGTGTCCGCGACTGATACGGCTACGCAAACCTCGATCCTCACCACTCGACCCGCGCTTTCGACCAAGTTTGACACCGATCCTATCTATACCGAAGGAGCCGATCGTGTGGTACGATAGGGACCTATGAACACCCCCACTATGGAACAACTCGTGAGCCTCTGTAAGCGCCGCGGCTTTATCTTTCAAGGGTCGGAGATCTATGGGGGACTCGCAGGTACGTGGGACTATGGTCCGCTCGGACTAGCCCTCAAGAACAACATCAAAGCGATCTGGTGGAAGCAGTTTGTCACCGATCGTACTGATATGTATGGTATCGATGCAGCGATCCTCATGAACCCTCGTGTCTGGCAGGCTAGTGGGCACGTGGCAGGATTTTCTGATCCACTTGTTGAATGCAGCAACTGTAAATCACGATTTCGTGCAGATCACCTCGAAAGCGATACCTGTCCAAGTTGTGGAAAGACGGCGACATTTGGTGAAGCACGACAGTTCAACATGATGTTCAAGACCTCAGTTGGTGCTGTGGAAAGTGAAGACTCAGTATCGTACCTACGCCCAGAGACTGCCCAAGGTATGTTTGTAAACTTTAAAAACATCCTCGATGCATACCAACCCAAACTCCCATTTGGTATGGCGCAGATCGGCAAAGCATTTCGCAACGAGATCGCGCCACGCGACTTTGTCTTTCGTGTGCGTGAGTTTGAGCAGATGGAGATCGAGTACTTCATTGATCCGCGTGATGAGCGAGGTGTCAACGAGACATTTGATGCACTCTTTGATGAGCAGATGAAGTTTCTTCAGAGTATCGGACTTTCAAAAGACAAGATTCATAAGATAGAAGTTCCTGAAGCAGATCGCGCGCACTACTCCAAACGCAGTGTTGATACGGAGTATGACTTTCCTTTTGGGCAAAAAGAGCTCTTGGGGCTCGCGTATCGTACCGATTATGATCTTGCAGCACATCGCGATGCGAGTGGTGTAGACCTTTCATACTTTGACGAAGAAACCAAAGAACGGTTGGTGCCGCATTGTATCGAACCAACATTTGGTGTCGATCGACTCGTGCTCGCAGTCCTTGCAAATGCATACAAACAAGAAGGTGAGGGAGACGATATGCGCACCGTACTTGCACTTGCCCCAGCTGTTGCGCCATACAAAGCGTGCGTATCGCCACTTCTTAAAAACAAACCAGAGCTTGTCGCAAAAGCACGCGAAGTGTTTGATGTGCTCAAGCGTTCAATTGGCGCAATCACCTGGGATGACAACGGCAACATCGGCAAACGATACCGCCGCCAAGACGAGATCGGTACCCCGTGGTGTATCGTCGTAGACTTTGACACCCTCGGAGAGAACCCTGAGCTTGAGGGTACGGTGACTATCCGAGATCGTGATACGGGCGCCCAAGAACGAGTCGCGATCAATGACCTTGAAAGCTATATCACTTCACGGCTTTCCTAACTAGTGGTACGATACCCGTATGCATGACAGTCATACGGTTCGCCTCAGTACCGGCTCTATCGTCAAAGTCCTCCTCCTTGTATTTGCAGCGTACGTGCTGTTTCTTCTTCGCGATGTCCTTCTTCTCGTGCTCGTCTCTATCGTGATTGCCTCATTTGTCGAGGCAGGGGTCCAGGCGCTCGCCAAGTACAAGATGAACCGCCTCATGTCGGTGCCGCTTATCTTTGCGCTCATCATCCTTATCATCATTGCGATCTTTTATGCATTTGTGCCGATCATCGTACGAGAGCTTTCGGATATGCTCGCACTCCTTTTCAAATACTTGCCGACTGATACCACGATCAACCAGCAATCGATCCAGGGTGCGACAGACTTTGTGACGACGATTAGTAAGCAGTCATCACTCTCTGATATCCTCGCAAGTGTCAAAAACGCAAGTACCATGCTCTCGCAAGGGGCGACATCGTTTATCGGTTCGACGTTTGGAGGACTGCTTAACTTTATCTTGATTGTGGTGATATCGTTTTATCTATCGATCCAAGAAAAGGGGATTGACTCGTTCCTCAGGCTCCTCACTCCTGCCAAAAATGAACGATATGTGCTCGATCTATGGAGTCGGACCCAGCGCAAGATCGGGCTCTGGTTCAAGGGGCAGCTTCTCCTTGGATTTATTGTCGGAGCAATCACTTCGATCGTGCTTGCGCTTCTCGGGGTGCAGTATGCATTTCTCATTGGCCTTATCTCAGGTATCGCAGAACTCATCCCGTTTGGTATTATCTTTGCGGCGGTGCCAGCGATACTGCTTTCGGTGATTGATGGTGGGGTACTCCTTGGGATCAAAGTCTTTATCTACTACATCGTTATCCAGCAGCTCGAAAACTACATCTTGAACCCAATCATTTCCAAACGTGTTGTCGGGATCCCACCGCTTGTAGTGCTCCTTGCGCTGTTGGTCGGTATCACCCTTGCAGGATTTTGGGGGGCGCTGGTCGCGATGCCGGTTGCAGTGTTTATCCTTGAGTACATGAGCGATATCGAGAAACGCAAACTCGTCCCCATCACTACCAACCCGATCGAAAACCCTCTCAAGAACTAACTATGAACAACAAACCTTTCTATATCACCACCACGCTTCCATACGTGAATGCACAACCTCACGTTGGTTTTGCTATGGAGATCATACGAGCCGATGCGATTGCGCGGTACCATAAACTGCAAGGAGTACAGGTGTTTTTTAACACAGGTACTGATGAACATGGACAAAAACTGTTTGAGGCAGCACAAAAAAACAATGAACCAGTTCAGTCATACGTTGATCGGCACGCAGAGGCCTTTCGAGAGCTCGTGCCGCTTTTGACGATCTCTCCGGATGTACACTTTATCCGTACGACTGATACTCATCACCAAGTTGCTGCACAAAAACTATGGGAAATCGTTCGAGATAATGGATATATTTACAAAAAAACATACCAAGCAAAGTATTGCGTGGGGTGTGAGCTCGAAAAGACAGATAGTGAGCTCACCGATGACGGACGATGCCCGATCCATCCCGATCGAGAAATCCAGCTCGTTGATGAAGAAAATTATTTTTTTGCATTTTCAAAAGTTGCACCACTTATCGAAAAACTGTACCAAGAAAAACCACAGCTCGTCATCCCAGAGTTTCGGTTTAATGAAATGAAAGCATTTCTTGCGCGTGGACTTGAAGACTTTTCTATCTCTCGTCTCAAAGAAAAAATGTCATGGGGTGTCCCGGTTCCTGGAGATGATGCACATGTCATGTATGTATGGTTTGACGCGCTTACCAACTACATCTCGACGCTTGGGTGGCCAGATGATACAAATGGTACCTACAAAACGTTTTGGGAGGAGGGTACCAAGGTACAGTACTGCGGCAAAGATAACTTGCGACAACAATCAATGATGTGGCAAGGGATGCTGCTTGCAGCAGGGCTTCCGACAACTGACCATGTGATCATCAATGGATTCATCAACTCTGGAGGGCAAAAGATGTCCAAATCGCTTGGCAATGTGATCAGTCCTACGGACATCATCGAACTATTTACACCGGTTGCAGGAAGTCTTGCTTCTGATGTGCTGCGCTACTATCTCTTGCGCCATATCAACTCATTTGAAGACTCTGACATGACGCTCGAGACGATCAAGGATGCGTATCAATCACACCTTGCCAACGGGCTTGGTAATCTCGTCTCGCGTATCCTGACTCTTTCTGAGAAATATATCGATGGATTTATACCACCTGAAGCAAAAGAGGAGTTTCCATATGATTATGCAATGAATGGGTTTGATATCACAAAAGCGATGAACGAAATCTGGGACGGTATTGGTGAACTCGACGCATATATTGCCAATGAAAAGCCGTTTTCTGTGATCAAAGAAGACGAAGCAAAAGGGAAGGCAATGATCGCTAAACTTGTCGCTGACTTGTACTTCATTGCACAAGGTCTCGCGCCATTTATGCCAACCACATCAGAAAAGATTTTGGAACTGATTAAAGAAAACAAAAAGCCAGCAGTGCCGCTGTTTGCTCGACTCTAAGGTATGCACACGATCGACACACACTCTCATTTCAACCTTTCACAGTTTGATACTGATCGTGATGAAGCAATCGCGCGCATGGAACGCGCAGGTGTTGGGACGATCTGTGTCGGGATCGATCTTGTGACAAGCGAAAAAGCAGTAGCACTTGCAGAGCGTCATACACCTATCTGGGCATGTATCGGGCAACATCCAACCGAGTGGCACCAAGCGTTTGCCCTCGACGCGTACATCGCACTTGCCGAGCAGGGAAAGGTAGTGGCTATTGGCGAGTGTGGGCTTGATTATTATCGCGAGATTGACCGGGCGCACAAGAGCGAACAGCGAGCACTGTTTGTGTCGCAGATTGCCCTTGCCAAAGAGCTTGATCTACCGCTCATGCTCCACATCAGGCCTGAGCAGGGCACTATGGATGCGTATCGCGATGCACTTGCGATATTGCGTGAGTACCAGCCAGACTGGCCTACAATGCGAGGAACGGCACACTTTTTTGTGGGAACGACAGAGATCGCACAGGAGTTTATCGATCTCGGATTTCATATCTCGTTTAGTGGGGTGATCACGATATTTCCTGAGTATGAAGACGTGGTTCGCTCAGTCCCCATCGATCGGATCTTGCCCGAAACCGATGCGCCCTTTGCAGCTCCGATCCCACACCGAGGCACCAGGAACGAGCCGGCATATGTTGTAGAAGTGATCAAAAAGATTGCCGAACTCAAAGGAATCGCGCTCCAAGAAACTCAAGCACAGCTACTTAAAAATACCCAAACACTCTTTGCTGTGTAAGGTTTTACAAAACCCCTAAAGTAGGGTAGTATATGCCCCGTAGTCCTATTTCCTATAGTGACCTCAGGTCGGGGAGTCAGATGACCCCTGTGCTATAGGATACGTCCGAAATAGGTCTCATTATTATCAAAAAAAGAATAGTTTTATGTCACAAGACACACACACGCGCTTGTACGAGCTCGGGTACATCATCACTCCCACGACAACCGAATCAGATGTCGCAGGTGTTGTATCTAGCCTCAAGCAAGCAATCGAAGCTCTAAGTGGCCAGGTAACAACCGAAAGCACTCCAGAGTTTATCGACCTTGCGTATACGATGGAAAAGAACATCGGAAGCAAGAAAATGAAGTGGGGTCAGGGGTACTTTGGATGGATCAAGTTTGAAACTGATCCTGCGAGTCTCGAAGGGTTCAAAAAGGTGCTCGATGGCAACACTGACCTTGTTCGGTATATACTGATCAAGACAAGCGTCGAAAATACGGTTGTCTTTAAAAAGCCAAAAGTAGATGCGAAACGCGAAACCGCCTTGAGCGAGGAAGACATGGAAGCCCTCATCTCGGCGAGTGAAGCAGAAGCAGCAGAAGAGCTGAAAGAGGAGCACGAAAAACTTCCTGATCTCGGAGCTGATTCCGCTTCAGAATCTACCGCTTCAACTGAAGCCTAAATCATATGTATCTCAACAAAGTATTCATCATTGGTAACCTCACTCGTGATCCTGAGATCAAGTCACTGCCTGCAGGCACCCGAGTCGCAACATTTTCACTTGCAACAAACCGCACATGGAAAGACGCGCAGGGCGCTAAAAAGGAAAGTGTCGAGTATCACAACATCGTTGCGTTTGCTCGTGCAGCAGATCTCATCGGTCAGTACTGCAAAAAGGGTTCGTCACTGTACATCGAAGGACGACTCCAGACACGCAGTTGGGATGCCCCAGACGGTAGCAAAAAGTACCGTACGGAGATCATCCTCGAAAACTTCCAGTTTGGTCCCAAAGGTACTATCGGTAGCACCTCACCAGCACCTGAGCGCCAGAGTGATGCTGAGGCACCACAAAAAGACAGTGCTCCAGATCTCGATACGATCGAATACCCTGACGAAGAGATCAACTTAGAAGATATCCCGTTCTAACTTTATGAAACAAGATTACTTTAACGCAAACAGCATCCGGTTCATCGACTACAAGGATGTAGAAAACCTCAAACGGTTTCTCAACCCCAACGGCCGAATCTTGAACCGCAAGCGCACCGGCCTCGCTGCCAAAAACCAGCGTATGCTCGCCGAAGCGGTGAAGCGCGCGCGATTTATGGGACTTCTCCCATTTGTTGCCAACTAACACTGCACCACACCAAAACCGCCCATTTCGGGCGGTTTTGTGCTATAGTGTCGCAAAATTTGTACGATGGATAAAAATGACCGTTTACGTACCAGATATGCCAACATGCTTCTTGTTGGCATAGGAGGAATGTTTGCAAGTGTTTTTTTCTTTTTTTATGTTATAAAAACGATCAAAGCACTCTTTTTTGTTGCAACATTTTTTGCTTCTGTATATGTACTAAACAAAGCTTTAAGTTTATACAAAAAAATCCCATCAAAATGATTATGGGATTTTTTTTGCTAATTTACTCGCTCGACGTACTCTCCGGTTTCGGTGTTGATGCGCACGGTTTCACCGATGTTGATAAAGAGGGGGACTTGGACCGTTGCACCTGTTTCGAGTGTTGCGACTTTGTTGCCACCGGTCACCGTTGATCCTTTGATACTCGGTGGCGCATCGGTGATCTTGAGCTCGACTTTGATAGGGGTTTTGATGCCGATTACCTGCTCTTCATCGTCTTCGTCGGTAAAGATGATCAGTTCGACTTCCGTGTTTTCTTTGATGAATTTGAGTTTCTCACCGACAACTTCTTCTTTGAGGGAGAAGCGCTTTGCTCGGTCTTTGGGATCGCAGAGCCACACTTCACTTTTTGCTTTGTAGAGGTAGAGGGCAGGACGGAGTGAGATATCAGCTTCTTCAACCTTTTCTGAGGATCCAAAAGATACCTCGGCTACACGGCCAGTGATGAGGTTTTTGAGTTTGGTCGCATTGACCGGCTTGCGCTGTTGTTTGCGAAACACATGTGAGTGGATCACTTCATAGGGCTGTCCTTCCCAGAGGATGATTTTGCGTTCGCGGACTTCATTGTATTCAAGCATTGCCATAGGTCACGATTGTAGCCGAAAAGGGAGAGAAAGTCTATTCTCCTGCACTTTCCATCACCACTTCCTTTTGTCGCTTGCGGACGTCTTTGGTGATCTGGTCGCGAACCTTTGGATTCTCTCGCATAAAGACTCGTGATGCATCATAGCCACGGCCGAGTTTGACTTCTTCTTTACCGCCTTCAGGGTTGTAGGTGTATGAGGTACCACTTTTGGTGATGACGCCGAGCTTTTCACCGAGCGCGAGGAGTTCACCTTCGAGACTGATGCCTTCGCCATAGATGATGTCAAACTCTGTTTGTTTAAATGGGGAAGCGACCTTGTTTTTCACCACTTTGACGCGTGTACGAGAGCCAACGACTTCTTCACCTTTTTTGATTTGAGCGATACGACGGATGTCGAGTCGGATAGAAGTATAAAACTTGAGCGCCTTGCCACCCGGAGTCGTTTCTGGGTTGCCAAACATAACACCTATCTGCATACGGATTTGGTTGATAAATATAACGAGAGTTTTGGATTTGTGGACGATTGCGGTGAGTTTGCGGAGTGCTTGTGACATGAGGCGAGCTTGTTTGCCGACGTGTTGTTGGCCCATGTCGCCTTCAATCTCGTCTTTGGGAGTGAGCGCTGCGACTGAGTCGATGACGATGACGTCTATCTTGCCAGATCGGACGAGGGACTCAACGATCTCGAGCGCCTGTTCGCCAGTATCTGGTTGTGAGATGAGGAGTTCGTTTACTTTGACACCGATCTTTGCGGCATAGTCAGGGTCCATTGCGTGTTCTGCATCGATATACGCGCAGATACCCCCCATCTTTTGTGCTTCTGCTACGACATGAGAGGCGAGGGTGGTTTTACCAGAGGATTCTGGACCAAATATCTCAATGATGCGTCCTCGAGGAAGTCCTCCGATACCGAGCGCGATGTCGAGCCCTATAGATCCGGTTGGGATAACAGAGATGTCGACTTTTGGTGCTTCGCCAAGCTTCATGATCGCTCCTTCACCAAACTTGGTTTGGATAGAGCGGATTGTTTCTTCGACTGACGAAGTGTCCATTGTTTTTGATTCTTTTACTGCTTTTTTTGCCATAGTACAAATGATTATTGATAAGGGGTGTCAGGATTGACCGCAACAGTTGCGGTTGGGTTCAAGACGACGTGGTATGTTTTTACTTTTTGATTATCAAACTGATCACGGAGTGCGACTTCGACGATGTTGTAGCCAGGAGAAAGGACCACTTCGTCTTTGAATGATCCATCTCGGTTCATAGTGACAGGTCGGCCATTGATGCGTAGCTCTCGTGCGTGTCGGGCAGTTCCTTCGATAGGGAAAAACATAGAAGTTGTTGTTGAGCCATCGGGGACGCTATGGATCGTAAGCGGTGTCCCAAATATACTGTCGTGCATATTGAGCACGATAAGCCCAACGAGGGCGATACCACCAAGAGCAAGCAAACCTACTTTGAGTGTGATGGGAGATGTCATGCGAGGTGAGGTGCTCATATATTATATACCCATTTCATCCGCAACGATATCGCTTGTGGCGCCTTTGATCCCACCCTCGAGGACTTCTCGAGGCTTGGCTCCATCAGCAGGGCCGATAACTCCTCGTTCTTCGAGGATATCCATGAGGCGTGCTGCGCGTGCATATCCGACCTTGAGTTTGCGCTGGATGTATGAAGTTGAGGCTTTGCCTGCTTCTATCACGCATGCCCGAGCATCTTCGTAGAGAGGGTCATCCTCAGATTCTTCCATAGAATCACTAAACATTGCTCGTTCTCCAGAGACGTTGCCAGAGAGCTCGATGGTGTCTCGGATATCGTCTTTGAATGCGTTTTTGAGATAACTAACGACACTTTTGACTTCGTCTTCGGTGATAAAGGCACTCTGAAGGCGCTCGGGCTGGTTTTCTCCGACGATGGCGAGCATGTCACCTTGACCAAGGAGCTTCTCAGCACCAGTAGTATCGAGGATCGTGCGAGAGTCGATACCGGTTGGGACACGGAGTGCAATACGACTTGGGACGTTGGCTTTGATGAGACCAGTGATCACGTTGACCTCAGGGCGCTGTGTTGAAAGGATAAGGTGGATACCCACCGCACGAGACATCTGTGCAAGTCTGACGATTGCGGACTCGAGTTCGCGTGGGAACGCCTGCATGATATCGGCGAGCTCATCCACGATGATGACGATATACGGCATACGATCTGGGCCACCTTCTTCGTTTTTGGCAAACTGTGCAGCGTACTTTTTGTGGTACGAAGTGATATCGCGGACCGATTCTCCTTCGAGGATGTCGTAACGGCGGTTCATCTCTGTTGCTGCCCATTTGAGCGCAAGAATAGCCTTTTTGGGATCGGTCAGTACCGGGGTGAGGAGGTGCGGGATGCCGTTGTAGAGCGTGAGCTCAACACGCTTTGGGTCAACAAAGATGAAGCGTAGATCATCAGGACCATGACGGTACAGGAGTGATGCGATGATTGCGTGGATAGTCGCCGATTTACCAGAGCCAGTAGTACCTGCGATGAGGAGGTGAGGCATGCTTGCAACACTCTTGAGCACAGGTTTGCCGGCGATGTTGCGGCCGAGCGCCACGGTGAGCGGTTTGGCACCCTGGGTAAATCCTGGATCAGAAAGCAGGTTGGCAAGTCCAACGGTTGCTTTGGTCTTGTTGGGGATTTCGATACCGACGAGAGATTTGCCAGGGATGGGTGCTTCGATACGGAGTGGGTGTGCAGCGAGAGCGAGCGCGAGGTCGTTTTGGAGACCGACGATGCGAGAGAGCTTGACGCCCTGTGCTGGTTTGAGCGCGTATCGAGTGACTGTGGGGCCGATGGTGACCTCGTCCATCTCTACCTCAATCCCAAAGTTGCCCAAGGTACGTCTGATGATATTTGCGTTTGCTTTGACGTCGCCAACGTTTGCTTTACCGCGATCCCCCTCAAGGAGTGATAGTGGGGGTGGTGTGTAGGCGCCATAGGAAA
>CAYZSX010000011.1:0-18983 GCA_964481155.1 uncultured Candidatus Saccharibacteria bacterium | reverse complement strand
ACGTCCGTAAAAATGGTCCAATATCCCCACGGGGACACGAACATTATGAAATTCATCATCGGCACAAAACTCAATATGACCCAGCGCTTTGATGACAAAGGCGTGGTATACCCAGTGACCGCTATCGCAGTTGCTCCCAACACCATCACCAAAGTCAAAACCGTTGACTCTGATGGCTACAGCGCAGTCCAGCTTGCAACAGGCGAGCAAAAAGAGTCTCGGGTGACTAAAGCAGAGCTCGGATCGCTCGGCGGCAAAGCGTACAAAGTCGTCAAAGAAATCCGTACTGACGGTGAAGCAGTTGCAGCAACTGCAGGCGATGTTGTCACCGCAGAGGCATTTGCAGCAGGAGATGAAGTGATCGTGACCGGTACCTCTAAATCAAAAGGATTTCAGGGTGTGGTCAAGCGACACGGGTTCCATGGTGGTCCTCGTACGCACGGTCAGAAACACTCAGAGCGTGAACCAGGTTCTATTGGTGGAGGTCCAGGACGTGCAGGTGGACGCGTGGTCAAAGGTATGCGCATGGCAGGACGCACTGGCGGTGACACGGTCACTGTTCGTGGTCTGAAGGTCATCGCAGTAGATGCAGAAGCAAACATGCTCTACATCAGTGGCGCAGTACCAGGTCGACGTGGATCACTCGTATCTATCGTTTCCAAGAGTTAATATATGGCTGAATCAACAAAAACAACTAAAAAGGCCCCTTCACTTGAAACTACTGTGTACTCAGTAAAGGGTACCAAGACAGGATCAGTAACTCTTCCTGAAAAAGTGTTTGGTCTCCCATGGAACACTGACCTCGTACACGAAGTCGTCACCAGTATGATGGCAAACAAGCGCGCAGGTACTGCCCACACCAAAGATCGTGGTGAAGTATCAGGTGGTGGTAAAAAGCCATGGAAACAAAAGGGAACAGGACAAGCTCGTCATGGTTCTACCCGCAGCCCAATCTGGGTTGGTGGAGGTATCACGCACGGACCACGCTCTGACAAAGACTACAGCAAGAAAATCAACAAAAAGACTCGTATCAAAGCGCTCTTTACCGTCCTTTCTCGCAAATACACTCTCGGCAAGACACTCTTTGTCGATGCACTCACTCTCTCGTCTATCAAAACCAAAGATGCTGCAGCGATCATGCACAACCTAGCAAAGGTAGAAGGATTTACTGGTATGGATAGCAACAAGCGAACCAATGCGCTCATTGCGGTTCCTTCACTTGAAACAGTTGTGGCAAAGAGTTTTGCAAACATCCCAGGCGCAACACTTGTTGCAACTGCTGACCTTAGTCCTATGCTTGTGATGAAGTACCGACACCTCATCGTGGTCGATCCAGGTGCAAGTATAGAGGTGCTTCAAGCTAAAATGAAATAACTATTATGGCTACCAAAAAGACACAATCAGATACTACTCCAAAAGCTACTCGCGCAAATCCGCTCGTGCTCCGCAACCCTCGCATCACCGAAAAGGCTGCAAAGCTAGGATCACAGAGTGCGTACCTTTTTGATGTTGCAGTCGGTGCAACCAAAAGTGAGATCACAAAAGCGTTTACTGATCGCTATGGCAAAAAGCCAATCAAGGTCAACACAATCAACGAGACACCAAAGACATTTTGGCGACGTGGTGTGCTCGGTGTTGCGAAAAAGACCAAAAAGGCATACATTATCTTGCCAAAAGGAGTAACGATCGACATCATGTAATGAGTTATATAGTATGAAATCACGCAAACCTACATCAGCAGGACAACGACAAACACTTACGATTGACTATCGCAAGGTACTCACTCGTACTACTCCTGAAAAGTCTCTCACCAAGGGTCGCAAGCGACACGTTGGGCGCAACAACATGGGACGTATCACTACTCGTCACAAAGGAGGTGGCAACAAGCGCCTCTACCGACAAGTAGACTTTTTGTACAACAAGCACGGTATCCCTGCACGTATTGACTCAGTTGAGTACGATCCAAACCGCACCGCGTTTATCGGCCTTGCTATCTATCGTGATGGTGAGAAGCGCTACGTTATCCTTCCAAAGGATGTGACAGTTGGTACCACGTTTACTGTTGCAGAAAACGCTCCTGTCGAACCAGGCAACCGTCTCCCGCTCAAAAACATCCCTGCCGGTACCTTTGTATACAACATCGAGCTCAAACCAGGCAAAGGAGCTCAAATGGTACGCTCTGCAGGTTCATTTGCACAAGTAGTTGCACAAAACGACGGATACACACAGCTCAAGATGCCGTCGACTGAGATTCGCCGTGTCCAAGATACTTGCTGGGCGACAGTTGGTACTGTTTCAAACGATGAAAACAAACTCGTCCGCTATGGTAAAGCTGGTCGTTCACGATGGAAAGGTATCCGTCCGACTGTTCGCGGTACTGCGATGAACCCAGTCGATCACCCATACGGTGGTGGTGAAGGTGTACAAGGCCGAGGTACCAAGCGTCCCAAGACACTCTGGGGTAAGGTTACTGGTGGTCGCAAGACTCGTACTCCCAAGAAGTACTCAAACAACGACGTCATTTCTCGCCGAAAAGTTGGCAAGAAATAACACAAAAACCACTCCAGCACTGGAGTGGTTTTTGTACGGATGGTTGCTTTTTTTTCAAACTGTGACAAAATAGCGCCTACGTACATACTACGCTTTCACCATGCCTTCTCATTCACCGTTTCGTCACCACGTGCATACCTACTCCAAGCGCCCTCTCTCCGCTCGAGCTAAACGCACACGTACGTTTATCGCTGCGACGGTTGCGTTTTTGCTTTTTGAAGCAGTAGTGTTTTATAAACTCCTTCAGATCTTTTCGATTGAGCACGCATGGTGGGTAGTGGTCTACTCAGTGCTTACCACATTGTTTCTGCTTTCACGACCTATCTTTACGTTTTTTTATCGAGAGCGATACGCTGATGCGCATGACGCGGTTATGTACCCACCGGTATCGATCGTGATTGCTGCCAAAAACGAAGAAGACGCAATATACGAAACAATCAAAAGTTGTGTGCAGTCAGAATATCCAAACACGATAGAATGCATTGTCGTTGATGATGGGTCAACTGACAACACACTCCAGGAAATGCGCCGCGCTGCGACTGATTTTGGATCAGACAGTGTGCTGTTTGATATCGTTTCATTTGAAAAAAACAAAGGTAAACGTGAAGCAATGGCGTACGGTATTGATCGGGCGCAAGGGGAGTTTGTCGTGTTTGTTGACTCAGATAGTTTCGTCGCACCTGATGCGATCAAGCGCCTCGTTGATCAGTTTATCGACAACCCAGATGTTGGCGCCATCTCAGGCAACACCAAGGTTGAAAACCACACTACAAACCTCCTCACCAAAATGCAGGCGGCTCGATACGGTATCTCGTTTGATATTTTCAAAGCATCAGAAAGTATCTTTGGTGCGGTGACGTGTTGCCCTGGATGCTTTTCGGCATATCGTACAGAGGTTGCCCGTGCAGTCGTTGGTCCGTGGAAAGAGCGTACAGTGTTTGGTACCAAAAGTACGTTTGGTGATGATCGTAGTCTGACCAACTTTGTGCTCCAAGCTGGATGGAAGGTCACCTACTCGCGAAGCGCGATCGCCACAACGATTGTCCCTGAGACATACAACAAGTTTTTGAAGCAACAACTTAGATGGAAAAAGTCATGGATTCGTGAGGGTATGTGTGGGGCAGCGACGTTTATGTGGCGCAAGCACCCACTCGCATCAGCCTCGTTTTATATCAACCTTATCATTCCGATTGTGAGCCCGTTTATCGTCGTGACAGGACTTCTTATCAATATCATTCATGGCAACTTCTTACTTGCAGGACTCTTTCTCTTGAGTATTTCGCTGATGAGTCTTGTGTTTGGACTTTATGAGTACGTTATATCAGGCAACAAGTATTGGTTATACGCAGTGCCATTCTCGGTGTTTTATTCGATTATACTAGTATGGCAGATGCCGCTTGCGATTATCAGACTTTCAGATACTCGATGGGGTACTCGATAATTACTATATCTATATGAAATCATCTTTTAAACACATACTTGCTCCACTTCTCATTACTTTGGGTATCATTGGATCAGCAGTCCTCGCATACGCACTCTTTGCAGATCGAGCAGTTGGCATCGTTTCATTTATCAATAGTCAACGTTTTGCCAAGTACTATGACTACAACCCAAAGCATCCGGTTACTTCGACTATAGATATATCCAAGCTTCCTCCAGCGCAGGCAGTGCCTATCTTGCTCTATCACGGCATCACCCGCAAAGCTGATACAGAAAACACCACACAAAAAAACTTTGTTTCCCAGATGGAAGCACTCAAACGTGCCGGATATCAAACGATCACCGTCGAACAGTTCTATCAGTTTCGTCAGGGCAAATTTACGCTTCCTCCCAAACCAATAATCATCACATTTGATGATGGGCGCAAAGACAGCTTTTATCCAACTGATCGAGTTTTTGAAAAGCTTGGGTTTAGTGCAACGATGTTTGTCGCAACCGGTCCTTTGCGGGCAGGCAACAACTTTTATCTAACGATGGATGAGCTCAAAACGGTTCGAGATACAGGGAGATGGCAGATAGAGGCTCATGGTAGACACTCGCATGATCACATCCTCACCAGTGCTGATACGAGTGATATGCGCGGCAGATTTCTCTCGTCAAAGCAGTACCTTGTATCAGAGGCTCGTCTTGAAACTCCACAAGAATTTCGTGTGCGTATCGAGGCTGACTATCAAAACAACATCGCTGACCTCAGTGATGGGCTTGGTATCACCCCGCACTACTGGGCGATCCCACTCAACGACTACGGTCATGCAGACTTTTCAAACTATCCTGAAGCAGGATCGGTCAATGAATCAATCGTCAAAAAGTATTTTAGACTCGCATTTCTCCAGGCAAATGATAGCGAGGATGTCACTCGTGTTGTACAACCCCCATACAATTTCAAAGGCGAAAACCCCTACACGATTCGTCGCATCGAAGTCAAAAACATGTCAGCAGACACGCTTCTCGATATCCTTGAACGATTTGCACCACAGCCACCTCAGTACTCACTCGCAACCGATGGCGCCAAACTCGTGACTCCCGGAGAGCAGGAGGGGACGCTCACTATCACCGATACCGGATCTCGCCTAACTGCAAGCGCAGCAAACAATATCGGTCTGTTTGTTGTCGGATTTCAAAATTGGGCTGGCTATACGACACGCGCAACTGTTAACAGAAACACAACGCAATCCGTAGGTACCATCGTCCAGTACCAAGATGAAAAGAATTATACGGTTTGCGGTGTCTCAGGAGATATGTTGTATATCCAGCAGCTACAAAACGGTGTTGCCAAGACACTTGCGTCCGACAGTCGAAATCTTGCTATCGCTCGCGCAGCGTCACTTGAGTTTGAGGTCACTGCACACTCAACGAGTGCGGTTTCATGCACTATCAATGGCAAGAAACTCTTTTCACTCATCCGTACTTCGTTTGCGCGAGGGCAAACAGGTATCAAAATCTGGGATCCGCAAAAGCCCGCAGATGTCCTCATTGAGCGCTTTGGTGTTTCAAGCTAAACTGTACCAATGAAAACAATAGCGCTCACTATAGTGATGATCGGAGTACTTGGGGCAGGGTACCTTGCGATGCGTTCGTATCAAACACGCACGATTGCATCTCGTGATGGAGAACAAGAAGTCTTTTTGAGACACATAGATACGATGAATACCACCGACCTCCTCGCAGATGCAGGGTCTGCTCGTCGCAAGCGGCCGCAGTCAGGATCATCCACCCCAACATCGCCGACATCTGCACCTATGACTTCGTTTAGCGATGCATTTAGTACATCTGCAACAATCGCAGAGACGAACACCGCCGCTACCTCAAGTAGTAAGCGATGGTGGGTCAACTCAGGAGCATACCTGTATACTGGCGGAGGAATCGCTCAGACTGTTACAGGAGCGCTTGCAAGTACCGATCCATGGTTTGGGGAGTACGCATCGTCAAATCCGATCGATACTGATGGTGGAGTACATCCTCAAAACATTTTTCGATTGGTGCAAAAAGACCTGTGGCAAAACTTTTCACAAGAGGTGTACTATACCGCAACTGCTATACACGAGAGCACAAGCCCCAACCGAAACGCCTCAAATGGACTATTTCTCTTTAACCGGTATCAAAACGGTGACAACCTCTACTACGTCGGGCTTCGTGTCGATGGCAACGCGGTGATCAAGAAAAAGTACAATGGTACCTACTACACTATGGGCACCGCCAAGGTGTTTCCGGGAGTGTACAACCGTGATACCAACCCCAACCTACTTCCGCTTGATACAGCGATCGGTATCCGAAGCATAGTGACCAATACCCCTACTGGTAGTGTTTCGATCAAGATGTATACAGATGTCGGCAAAACAGGGGTTTGGAAACTTGTGCTAGATGTCACCGACACTCCTGGTACGTATGGTAGTGCAATCATAGACGGCAGTGGCCTCGCAGGGATCCGTACTGACTTTCTTGATGTAGTGTTTGAGGACTACAAGATAACGACTATATAAATCTATGCACAAACTCTCAGAAAAAAAGCGGTTTTCGATTGTGGCGCGAGCGCGGAGCTTCCGTCATGCGTTTCGAGGGGTCTCGATCATCTTTCGGACGCAGCACAATGCGTGGGTGCATGCGGTTGTCGGGGTAGGGGTGGTTGCGCTTGGGGTCTGGCTCCAGATATCGCACCTCGAATGGGGACTTATCATCCTTTCGATCGCTTCAGTCCTTGCAGCAGAGGGATTCAACACTGCCCTTGAGATCGACATCGACCTCACGAGCCCTGATGAGCATCCGTACGCTCGCGATACCAAAGACGTGGCTGCAGGAGCCGTCCTTTTGACTGTCATGGGGGCAGTTGTTGTTGGTATATTGGTCTTCGTCCCGCGTCTAGTTGACTTCCTCCTATAATTTGCTACTATGTGTCAGCTCGTACCCGAGCTTCTTTTATTCTCAAAAGACATGACACGATCACTTGCAAAAGGCCCTTATATCGACGAAAAACTCCTCAAAAAGATTGCAGGCAAAGCGCCGCTTTCAGCAGGGGTTATCAAGACATGGGCACGTGCGAGTCAGATCGCACCAGAAATGGTTGGATTTACGTTTGGTGTCCACAACGGTAAACAGCACGTCGAAGTGCTTGTCACCGAAGACATGGTAGGGCATCGATTGGGCGAATTTTCTCCAACCCGCAAATTTACCCGTCACGGCGGTAAGATGCAAAAAGAAATCGACCAAAAGAAAAAAGAAGCTGAAATCTCAGCAGCCAAAGCTGCAAAGGCAACCACTGCCGACAAGAAGAAATAATATAGTAACCACAATTTAGTCAGGGAAATAATTTCAATAAATTAACCATGAAAGCAACACTCACCAACTACAGACAGTCTCCTCGCAAGGTTCGCCTTGTGGCAAATGCCGTAAAAGGCAAAAGTGTTGCGCAAGCAGATGTGACGCTCGCGTACATGGTTAAGCGTGGCGCGCTCCCAATCCAAAAGCTCATCAAGAGTGCGGCAGCAAATGCAGCTACCAAGGGTGCCGATGTTGAAAGCCTCGTTGTCAAAAACATCGAAGTTAACAAAGGTCTCGTTATGAAGCGCTCTATGCCTCGCGCGATGGGGCGTGCGACTCCGATCAACAAGCGTCTTAGTCATGTCACGGTCACGCTTGCAACCGCAGCGCCAAAGCAGTCTAAGAAAAAGAGTAAATAAGTATGTCTAAAGTTGTCCACCCATATTCACATCGACTCGTAACACTCCGTGATTGGAAATCACGTTGGTTCGCGATGGATAAAAAGTACGTTCACAACCTCCATGTCGATGTTGCGATCCGTGAGTACCTCGAGAAGCGTCTCCGTGGTGCGTATGTATCAAGTGTTGAGATCGAACGTGGTCAAAAGATGATCCGTATTATCTTGCGCACGTCACGTCCAGGTATGATCATCGGCCGCTCTGGTGAAGGCGCAACCAAGCTCAAAGCTGATATCCAGACTGCGCTCAAGCGCGCAAAACTCTCGGTGACTGACGATATCAAGCTTGAAATCGTCGAAGTTACAAATCCTGATGCTGATGCCAAGATCGTGGCGTACATGATCGCAGAAGGTCTCGAGAAGCGTCTCCCATACCGACGTGTTATGAAGCAGCTCATCGAAAAGGTGATGGCAGTGCGTGGTGTCCAGGGAGTCAAGTTTTATCTTGGTGGACGCCTCGGTGGGGCAGAAATCGCTCGTTCAGAAGAGCTCAAGCGCGGTTCAATCCCACTTCAGACAATCCGTGCAGATATCGACTTTGCTCGTGAGCGTGCAACGCTCGCGTACGGTGTGATCGGTATCAAAGTATGGATCTACAAAGGTCAGGTATTTAGCAAGGATCAGGATAAACACGCAAAGAGTTAAGCTATGCTATTTCCCAAGAAGGTAAAATTTAGAAAGTGGCAAAAGAAGCGAACCAAGATGGAAGGTCGCGTGGAGACTCGTGGTACAACAGTGACGTTTGGATCACATGGTCTCAAGACCGAATCACTCGCACGTATCACTTCCAACCAGATCGAAGCTGCTCGTAAAGCTGCATCACGCCACCTCGGCAAGACTGGTCGCATGTGGATCCGTGTCTTTCCAGACCGACCAATCACTTCAAAGCCTGCGGAAGTACCGATGGGTGGAGGAAAGGGTGACCTCGACGGATACTGCATGGAAGTGCTCCCAGGCCGCATTATCTTTGAAGTAGATGGTGTCGATGCAGCGGTTGCGCGAGAGGCGCTTCGCAAAGCAGGGACCAAGCTCCCACTCAAGACCCGTGTCGTTGAGCGAGTATAACCGAGTATATTTTTATGAAACAAGAAACAACAAACAACAAAATACTCAAAGGAACCGTTGTCTCAGACAAAATGGACAAGACAGTGGTTGTTGCGGTGACTCGCTTTGTGCAGCACCCAAAGTACAAAAAGTACTACAAGATCACCAAAAAGTTCAAAGCGCACGATGAGAACAACGAAGCAAAGGTCGGGGACATTGTCAGCCTCAAAGAAACTCGTCCGCTCTCAAAAGATAAGCGGTTTGAGATAGTAAAGAGTTAAACGTATGGTACAAGATGGAACAATCGTAAAAATCACAGATAACGCGGGCGGTAAGGTCGGCAAGATCTTTAAAGTGCTCGGCGGTTCACGCAAGCGATACGCTCGTATCGGAGACGTGGTTGTGCTCTCAGTCAAGGTCGCTGAGCCTCGCAAAGCCGTCAAAAAGAAAGACGTGCTCTACGGCGTAGTCGTGCGTCAAAAGGATGCATTTCGCCGCAAAGATGGTTCATACATCCGGTTCGACGACAACGCAGTCGTGATCATCGAAAAGGGCAAGCAGGAACCAAAGGCAGGTCGTATCTTTGGCCCGATCCCGCGCGAGATCGGCGAGCTCGGTTATCAGAAGATAGTATCACTTGCACCAGAGGTGCTCTAGGCTTATGCATATCAAAAAAGGAGACAACATCATCGTGATCGCTGGCAAGCACAAAGGTGCTAAAGGTACAATCGGCAAAATCATGGGCGACCGTGTGATCGTTGACGGTGTCAACAAGGTCAAAGTGCACGTCCGTGCCAAAAGCAAAAACGAAAAAGGATCAATCGTTGAGCGAGAAGCGTCGATCCACCACTCAAACGTGAAGTTGGTAGAAAAGAAGGCTACAAAAGCTGCAAAATAACGAGTTACGACTATGGAAATCACAAAACACAAACAAGATACCGCACAAAAAGCACTCACTCAGTTTGGGTACAAGTCGACACTTGCTGCGCCTCGCCTCACCAAGATCGTGATCTCAAGTGGTACTGGCTCTGGTATGAAAAAGGACCGTACCAAAAACGAACTCATCATGGATCGTCTCGCACGTATCACTGGTCAGAAGCCAACACTTCGTCTTGCCAAAAAGTCAGTTGCAAGTTTCAAAGTTCGTCAAGGTGACCCAATCGGTGTTGCAGTGACACTTCGTGGCGCTCGTATGCAGCACTTCCTCGACAAACTCGTCAACATCGCGATCCCTCGCACCAAAGACTTTCGTGGTATCGATCCCAAGGCTGTCGACAACATCGGCAACATGACCCTCGGTATCAAAGAGCACACTATTTTCCCAGAGACTTCTGATGAAGACCTCCGCGATGTGTTTGGGTTTGCGATCACCATGGTTTCTACTGCCAAAAACCGCGATGAAGCGCTCGCGTTTTTCACCCACCTCGGTATTCCATTTAAGAAATAAGTATCCTGTAAACACCTCCCATCGGGGAGGTGTTTGACTTTCTACGGGGCATCTGCTAGGATATGCACACTCTTTGGTAATCCCTGAGTTTCTCTCTGGATGACCCTTCGGGGGAGTCTAGAGAAAAATCCAGGCGATATTCCAAAGGATATCAACTAGTATGGCAAAAACTTCAGTTATCGCGCGTTCACAAAAGACGCCAAAATTTAGTACCCGAGCTGTCAACCGCTGCTTCCGCTGCGGTCGTCGCCACGGTTACATGAGAGACTTCGGTCTCTGCCGTATCTGCTTCCGAGAGCTTGCCAACGATGGCATGATCCCAGGTATCCGCAAGAGTTCATGGTAATGAGTTATATATGGTAACAGATCCTATCGCAAACATGATCATATCGATGAAAAACGCTGCACAAGTCTCAAAGCAGACCGTGGTAGTACCGTTTTCAAAGCTCAAGCATGCTATCGCGCTTTGCCTCAAAGACAACGGATATGTGACTGACGTCGCAAAAAAGACTGAGAAAAACAACGTTCCAGTACTTGAGCTTACCCTTGCCTACACAGCAGGTGCTCCGCGCATCCACGATGTGAAGCGTATCTCAAAGCCGTCACGACGTATGTACCTCGGCGTGAGTGACATCCACTCAGTCAAAAACGGTCATGGTACGCTCGTACTCTCAACTCCAAAAGGAATCTTGGGGGATAAGGATGCGCGCAAAGAACGGGTCGGCGGCGAAGTCCTCTTTATGATTTGGTAATACATATATGAGTAGAATTGGAAAACAACAACTGGCTATCCCAGCAAATACCGAAGTAACATACGAAGGAGGCACCTTGCGTGTTAAGGGTCCACTTGGCACACTCGAAAAGTCACTTCCTGAGTACGTCATTATCACGATCGCAGATGGGATGGTTACCTTTGCTCCCAAAGGAGAAGATCCGTTTTCTCGAGCAATCTGGGGTACCTACGCATCTCATGTCAAGAACATGATGGCAGGCGTCAACGCTCCCTATACCAAAAAGCTTATCCTCGAAGGGGTTGGGTTCAAGAGTGAAGTAAAAGGAACTGAGCTTCATCTCGCGCTTGGGTTTTCACACCCTGTTGTGGTGCAGATCCCTGAAGGCTTGACGGTGACCGCAGAAAAGAACAACATAACTATCAGCGGCATCAACAAAGAACTTGTTGGCGCATTTGCTGCCAAGGTCCGATCACTCAAGAAGCCTGAGCCGTACAAAGGAAAAGGCTTCCGATACGATACTGAAGTGATCCGACGCAAGGCCGGCAAGAAGACCGCATAATACACACGCATATGTCACGACTTACCCCCCAACAAAAACGAGAAAGTAGCAAAAAGAAAATCCGATCAAAAATCTCGGGTACTTCAGAGCGCCCACGACTATCAGTGTTTCGCTCAAACAACTTTCTCTACGCACAGCTTATCGATGATGCGCAGAGTGTGACACTTGCTGCAGTATCAACCGCTGGTACAAAAGGTACCAAGGTGGAAGCGGCAGTTGTCGCTGGTGGCGAGCTTGCAAAAGCTGCAAAAGCAAAAGGTATCGCTGCGGTTGTCTTTGATCGCAATGGTTTCAAATACGCAGGCCGCATCAAGGCATTTGCTGACGCAGCGCGTGAAGCGGGACTTAATTTTTAATACTGTATGACTACACCAACTTCTACAACTTCTACATCACCACGATCACCACAAGGGTTCCAGCGTCGCCCACGACGTGATGGCAAGACACTCGCTGATCGAGTCAAAGATGTCGATCAAAAGATTCTTGATATCCGCCGTGTGACCCGTGTGGTTGCAGGAGGACGTCGTATGTCATTTGCTGTTTCGATGATTATAGGAGACAAGAAAGGTGTTGTTGGCGTTGGTACCGGAAAGGGAAATGACACTGCACTTGCAATCGCAAAAGCGCTCAAAGATGCTAAAAAGAATGCTATCAAGATCAAAATGACCAAGACGCACTCTATCCCGCACCAGGTTGCTGCAAAGTACAACGCATCACGTATCACCATGTTTCCAAACGGTGGAAAAGGACTAGTAGTTGGTGCTGCGCTTCGCGACATCGCAATGCTTGCAGGTCTCAAGGATGTTTCTGGAAAGGTTGTTTCTGGAAGTAAAAACAAACTCAACACCGCACGTGCATGTATCAAAGCACTCAGCACTGTCAGTACCAAACATGTCTTTGGTGCAAAACCAGTCGAACCAAAACCAGAAGAAGTAACAACTGCAGCATAATACTATGGAACTCAAACGAACACATGTAAATAAAAAGCCTAAACTCGTCGGACGAGGGAGTAAGCGCGGCAAAACTGCTGGTCGTGGTACCAAGGGTCAAAAGGCGCGTGCTGGTCACTCAATCCGCCCGGCGATCCGTGACATGATCAAAAAGTACCCAAAGCTTCGTGGTCGTGGCAAAAACTCAAACAAGAGTTTCCAGGTTCGCCCTGCAACTGTTAACGTCGGTGCAATCGCTACGGCTTTTGCAAAAGACGCAACTATCACCCCTGCGACACTTCTTGCAAAAAACCTCATCCGTCGTACTGCGGGAGTACTTCCCAAGGTCAAGATTCTCGGGTCTGGTGAGATTTCATACCCAGTGATTTGTTATGATTGTGAGGTAACCGCAAGTGCTCAAGCAAAGATTGAGGCAGCTGGTGGTACCATCAAATAATCATGAACTCATTTTTCAAAAAACTCGCAACTATAGTTACAGACCGATCACTTCGCAACAAAGTACTCTTTGTTGTTGCGGTATTCTTTATCTTTCGATTTCTTTCATCGATCCCTGTACCAGGCATCGATATTGCGCGACTCAACGCTTTTCTTTCGAACAACCAGTTTCTCGGACTTTTCAACGTCCTTTCTGGAGGGGGGCTCTCATCGTTTTCTATTGTGATGCTTGGAGTTGGTGGATATATCACCGCATCGATCATCATGCAGGTACTCTCGATGATGGTGCCCTCACTCAAAGAGCTCATGCAAGAAAGTGGGGAAGCAGGACGCCGGACGTTTAACCAGTACGTGAGACTCCTTACCGTACCTATCTCAGCACTGCAGGCATTTTCGTTCATCAAATACCTTCAGAGCCAAGGCGCAATCGGCGCGCTTTCTGCGGGGCAACTCACGAGCAACATCATTATCATCGTCGGAGGATCGATGCTTCTTTTGTGGCTCGCAGAACTCATCAACGAGTTTGGTATCGGCAATGGTACTTCTCTTGTCATCATGGCGGGTATCCTTGCGCAGATTCCTCCCAAGATCTCACAATTTTTCTTTACCCTTACGAGTGACCAGATCCCGATGGTACTCTTGTATATCGCGATTGGGCTTCTCGTCATCGCTGGTGTTGTGTATATCTATGAGGCAGAGCGACCAGTACAGGTCACCTATGCACGACAAGTCCGAGGGATCCGCGCGCTCGGTGGCAACGAGAGTTATCTCCCACTTCGTCTCACTCAAGCAGGGGTGATGCCTATTATCTTTGCCTCATCACTTCTTTTGTTCCCGCAGTTTCTTGCAGGACTCTTTCAGACATCGACGTCTTCACACCTTCAGGCAATCAGTCAGGGAATCACGAGCTTCCTACAAAATACAACACTATACTCAATCGTGTACTTTGCTCTTGTAGTGTTCTTCACATACTTCTACACTGCAGTGACATTTGATCCCAAGCAGATCGCAGACAACCTTCAAAAAAACGGTGCGTTTGTACCCGGTATCCGTCCTGGTGAAGCGACCAACAACTACATCGCAACGATTGTCACCCGTATCACACTTGTCGGATCACTCTTTCTCGGTATCGTCGCAGTTCTCCCACTCATTGTTCGTGCAACGACCGGTATCACAGCGTTTGCGCTTGGTGGTACGTCGCTCCTCATCGTAGTATCTGTCGTGATTGATCTTGTCCGTCGTATGAGCGCACAGGTGGCAATGCACGAGTACTAGGCTATACTACTCGTATGCAAAAACAGGCATACATATTTATCGGACACTCAGGTGCAGGCAAGGGCACACAAGCAGCACTTTTTGAAGAAAAGATACGAGGCTTGTATCCTGATCAGGATGTCCTTCATTTAGAAACCGGCGCTATTTTTCGATCATTTATCGAGACTGATTCGTATACCGCACACAAAACCAAAGAGCTCATGGATCAAGGACTTCTCCCGCCACCATTTATCGGTGTTCATGTCTGGAGTCATGAACTCATTGCACGGTACAACGGACAATCATTTGTCTTTATCGATGGCACACCTCGTGTTGCTTCTGAAGTACCTGTACTGATATCTGCTGCATCGTTTTATGGATGGAAGCTACACGTCATCTATCTCGCAGTCAGTGACGCATGGGCTAACGAACGCTTGATCGGTCGCGCGAGAGCAGATGATCTCGATGGAAATGATCGCGCTGAGCGTATCAAATGGTTCCACGCCAATGTGATGCCTGCGATTGAACTCCTTCGTTCATCACCTGAAGTTGATTTTGTTGAGGTAAACGGTGAGCGATCGATCGACGAGATCCACACCGATATCTGTACCCGTCTCGGACTCTAACAATCATGAACATCATCATCAAGACACCCGAAGAAATCGCAAAACTCAAACAGGGCGGCCCTATCCTTGCGGATATCTTGCGGACGGTCGCGACTCGGGTGCGCCCTGGAGTGATCACCAAATCTCTCGATGATTTTGCGCATATGCTTATCGAGCAAGCAGGATGTACCCCAGCATTTCTCGGGTACAAACCAGAAGGTGCAGATTGCCCCTATCCCGCAACACTCATCACATCAGTCAACGATGAAGTAGTCCACGGTATCCCTGGAGATTATGTGCTCAGAGAAGGTGATATCATCGCGCTCGACCTCGGACTGCGCTACGATGGCGTGTATCTCGATCACGCGATCACGGTGCCAGTGGGCAAGATTAGTCATCAGGACCAAGAACTCCTCGATGTGACCGAAGCAGCGCTCCTCGAAGGTATCGATGCAATCGTTCCTGGTGCGACAGTTGGTGACATCGGGCATGCGATCGAGCGATATGTCCGCTCGTACAAGCTTGGTATCGTCCGCGATCTCTCAGGGCACGGTGTTGGGCGTCATATCCACGAAGACCCCTACATCCCCAACTATGGCAAGGCCGGCAAGGGTGTAGTGCTCAAGCCAGGCATGGTGATCGCGATAGAACCGATGCTCACTCGTGGGAGCGAGGAAGTCATACTCATGAAAGACGGCTATACACTCAAGACTCCCGATGGGTCACGGAGCGCGCATTTTGAACACACCGTACTCATCACACCAGAAGGAAAAGGGGAGATACTCACCAAATAGGTACCGTTGACAAAACATGTAAATGTTGTTAGGGTAAGTTAAATTATTTTTCACCTTAAACAACTTGATATGGTATCCACAACAGCTCGTATACGTCGCCAAGAAACTTCCGAGCTCAAAAAAGAGCGACAGTTATATGAATCTCTGATTTCAAAACTTTATATGTATGGTTTGCGTGAAGAGTCCGAGCTCAGCGTTGATAAAATGTTTAGAGCTCTCGGACTCGAGCCGCCTCGAGTAGATCGCACCAAAGACGTGATGGACCGTGTGACATATAGTATCGAAATCAACCGGTACATACTATCGGTCCACACCAAGTTCAACCGGAAAGAGGGCAGATTTAGTCGTCATACGGGGAGGATTGAAATCATTGTTGCTCGTGCTGAGGACTATGATTCCAAGCGGTTGTTTTGCCGCAAATTTAGCATCAGGCCATACGGAACTTTTGTCCAAAAAGTCATTGAGTATGTCGCTTTTTTCTGTGATGAACTACGAGGCGATCGTCGTCCGATGCGAGACAGTACCTGGACAGAGCTCAAAGAGATAAAGCACGATGAGTTTTGGTGGGTAGACAAGCACGGCAAAAAGGTCCGCAATCTGTTTGCATATGCGACACTGAGTCGATACCGGTATGTATTTGAGGATCAGACCCGTCGTTTGTACTACAGAGACATCACTCGTCCCAAGCTCGGCATCAAACGTTTTCAGCGTGATCTGAAAAAACCGTACAAAAAACGCAAAAAGAAATAGTGTTAGAAAAAGCAAAATCCCCGGAAATACCGGGGATTCTTTTTATTTTACTTTCTCAACGATTCGAGTAAATGTTTGTGGGTGCTTTTGGGCAAGGGTAGAGAGGATCTTGCGGTCGAGGGCGATGTTTGCCTTTTTGAGCGCGCTGATAAACGTAGAGTAGGTACTACCATGAGCGCGGACTGCTGCGTTGATGCGGGTGTTCCAGAGTGTACGCGCGTCTGCCTTTTTGTCTTTGCGGTGTGCAAATGCGTAGCTACCAGCATGTGCGATCGCGTCTTTTGCCATGCGCTCCTTGGTTGATCGGCCAAAGCGGTATCCCTTGACCTGTTTCAAGACATTTTTTCGGCGTTTATTTGCGATAGTTCCTCGTTTTACTCGTGTCATAAAAAGATGTTATTTGGTGATAAATCGAGCGATTTCTTTGTTGCTCATATGAAACTCCACAGGTTTCTTGCCCGCGAGCTGCTTGGTGCGAGACTGCTTGGCATTGAAGTGGTTAAACCCTGGCTTACGCGCGAGGATTTTGCCAGTCTTGGTGACCTTGAGTCGTTTGGTAAATGATTTGTTGGTTTTGGTACTCATATTATTGTGTCGATTTTGAGCTTTTGTCTCGCTCGATTACGACGGCAAGGCCCTTGGGGGAGCGCTTGTGTGGTTCAGCTATCTTATAGTGTTCTGTCACAAAATGCAAGACCCGGTCAAGTCTTTCTCTAAGGAAAGCCTCTTCCATCCCCTTGGAGCGTCCCCGGAGGTAGAGCTCGACCTTGATCCGGTGCCCCTCCTTGAGCCACGTCGATGCCTGGCGCGCCTTGAGCTCGAGATCGTGGTCTCCGGTCCCTACTTTGATCTGGATCGACTTGGTTTCGGTGGTTTTGGCACCTGCTTTTGCTTTTTGGGCCTTTTTCTTGAGCTCGTACTGGTATTTGCCGTACTCCATCACTTTGCAGATCGGTGGTTTGGCATCGGGGTTGATCTCGATGAGGTCGACACCACGCTCTTGGGCGAGCGCGAGTGCATCAGCAAGTGAAAATATGCCTAGATTGGTGCCGTCGCCCTCGATGAGGCGTAGTTCGGTTGCCCGGATGTTGTTGTTGATTCTTTCCTTCACGCGAGTATAGTAGGGATGATGTCGTCTCATCATACAGAAAAATCCGGCCCTCGTCAACTACGCATCAAGCGTATCCGCACACTTTCAGCGCGGGGTGATAGTAGTGATGAGTACTCGGGTAAGTTCCTTGTGTACAAACAGCGAAGTGAAACGCTCGCCGCACTCATCAAGCGCTTTCGATCGATTGCAAATGTACCCTCCGATACCCGTATCACCTATGCAGGTCGCCTCGATCCTATGGCTGAAGGTATCGTGCTCCTTCTTGTCGGAGAGGATCGGCATAATAAAGACGCCCTCCTTGGTCTTGCCAAGACGTATGAGATAGAGGTGCTTTTTGGTATCGCAACTGACACAGAAGATGCGCTCGGGCTCATCACTCATGAAAAGTATCAAATCGTTGATGAGGGACTTATCGCCGGTGCACTCTTTCGAGCTCCCAAGCTCACCGAGCTCCCGTACCCGGCATACTCGTCAGCGATTGTTGAAGGCAAACCACTTTTTGTCCACGCACGTGAGGGAAGTGCTGTGTCGATACCAATGAAAAAGATCACTATCACCGAAGCAAAACTTTTGCACATGCGGACCGTACCACTTGAGATCATTGCACGCGAGGCGATCGATGATATCGGCAGAGTAGAAGGGGACTTCCGACAGCTTGCGATTATGAAAGAGTGGCGATCTCGTATCGAGACGCACCATGATACGCTCGTGACGATTGCGACGATTCGTATCAGTGCGTCGTCGGGTACATACATGCGCTCGATTGCTCGGTGGATAGGAGAGCAGCTCGGCGTCCCCGCACTTGCATACAAGATCAAGCGCACCAAGCTCGGTGAGTGGACACTATAAGGTATGTATATAAAAGAAACCGCCCGATGAGGGGCGGCTTTTGATAAATGGTGAATGATTTAGATGAGGAAGTTTCGCAGGTTTTCTACATCGATAGCAAAAAAACCTGGTCCTGCTGGGACGATGGGTAAACTGTTCAGTTTTGCATAATACGCATACTGATCAGATGCATCAGAGAGGAGTTTTTTTGTGTCCTTGATAAGGACCAGGTCGCGCTCTCCCTCTGGTTTGTTTTCCAGTTGCTGGAGTTTACTTGTGTGTCGCTGTTTTTCCTTGCTCAGATCACCAAGTACCCGGTCGAAGTGAAATCTGTCATAGACAAACAGGCGGATCGTCCTCTGTAACGGGCCGGTGGCTCGTTTGAGCGGGCAGTTACTTATGAACGCAAACGGGATTTTTTTCTGCTGCATCGTTGCAGTCATGTCCTGGATCACCTCAGATGTAGGCACATCAATGCTTATTTTGAGGATAGCATCCAGGTTTTGGAAACCGTTGTTTGATACAACGTCTGTCAAAAAATTCTTACGACCTTCAACGGTGTAGGTGTTGTACTGGTCGATTGTCTGCCGAGAGGGGGGTGTTGCATGCGCCATAATCTCGTATTTAGTTTTTGGTGAAAAATGTTTGATCTTAGTATGCCATGTATTTGAAATAATGCAAGAGTATGCACATATAATATGTTGTGTGGA
>CAYZSX010000010.1:0-22450 GCA_964481155.1 uncultured Candidatus Saccharibacteria bacterium | reverse complement strand
GCCAAGAAGGTCCGAGAAGGTTGGTTGCCAAGCATGTGTCCTGTCGGCTACATGAGTACACCTGACAGAGAAAAAGGATTCAAAACCATCATGAAGGATCCTGAGCGGTTTCCTGTGGTCAAAAGATTATTCGACATGATGCTTACCGGCAACTACAGCACTGTTCAGATGTGGAACGTGGCTCGTAAGGAGTTGAACTTGCGAACGTTCCAGCGCAGAAGCCTTGGTGGTAAGCATTTATCAAAGAGCGGCATCTATGCACTCCTTAGCAATCCCTTTTATTACGGTTGGTTCGAGTATCCATATAAAAGCGGAGAATGGCACAAAGGGGCGCATGAAGCCATGATCACTGAAGAAGAATTTAACAAGGTCCAACAAATCATGGGCAGGACCATGCAGCCTCGGCCAAGACCTCAGAAAAGTTTTGCTTTCACCTCGCTAATGAAGTGCGGCACATGCGGTTGCAGCATTACCGCACAGGCCAAAATAAAACGATGTAAGAATGGAAACGTTCATCACTACATTTACTACAACTGCACCAAGAAGAAAGTCGATGTGAAGTGTCCCGAGAAAGTAATTGAACTCAAGGATCTCGAACTTGATATCAAAGCAAAGCTTAGTGAGATAACCATTTCAGAAAGATTTAAGACGTGGGCTATAAAACATCTTTACGAATTACGAAAGACAGAAGTCGATAGCGACACCTTGGTCCTCAAAGGCAAACACAAAGAACTTGAGGAGGTTACGAAGAATTTGCAGTCACTCACATTGAACTTTACCTCACCAAAGAACCAGGATAGAGCAATCATTACTGATGAAGAATACCAAACGCTCAAGGTTGGAATGGTGAAAAAGAAACTTATCCTCGAAGACGAGCTCAATGTGCAAAATAAGCAGGTCCTGGAATGGATCGACCTTACCGAGCAGACCTTTGACTTTGCCTGCTACGCCCACATCTGGTTTGAAAAAGGAGACGATAAAGCCAAAAGAGCGATACTCGCATGCCTTGGCTCGAACCTCACCCTAAAAGGCAAAAAGGTCTTTGTAAATTACCATTCTTTCATTAAAACGATCATAAAAAGTCGTCAGGCGGTCGAAGACGAATTAGAGCGCGCTCGAACCTCTAAAATATCAAGCAATAAAAGACAAAACCCCACAAATTGTGAGGTTTCGTCACTAGGGCTCCCCCTAGTGGACAAGTTCAGAACTCTCAACTGGGTTGCAATCAAAAGTGAATTGGAGCCTTCTAGGATTTTTGAGATGTTTCCGATGATGACACTTCAGAACTCATAAAAGAAAAAACCCACTAAGTAGTAGATTTTTTCTACAAGTTAGTGGGTTGATTTAAGGTTTATTCTTCGTCATCATCAAGGTTGGTTTTAAGGCCATTTCTGGAATAATAATTATCAAGCCTTGAAACTCTCACCATTTCATCTGTCCCATCCAAACCGTCGTCTGCGAGATCATCTTGTTCTTCACGATTTTTTTTTGGTGGTTGTAAGCGAAGAAATTGCACCCGACCTACTGTATCCCATTTGTACGTATTCACGAACTTCTTTTTCAGTTGGTGAGTATGGGTCTTCAGGGTTTACTAAATCATTGTCGTTTGGAAATTCGTTCTCAGTATCCATTATTTTTTATTTAGTTGTTAGAAATTATTAAGTTATCTCTAATCCCATAAGGAGCAGGGAAAACTCAACAAAATCAACAATAAATAACCAAATATATCAAAGGACTAGTACGCTATATATGATAACATAAAAATCTTAAAAAGTCAAGTATTTGCTCCCCCGGCTGGATTCGAACCAACGACCAATCGCTTACATTTGTTCTCGCATTACTGCGGGTATGGACTATATCATCACCACCTTTGTGAAAAGGGAAGGTGCGAAGCGCTTCCGCCGACATGTATGTCGGAGTACTCCCAAAAGGGATAGTCTCTGAACCTTTCGATGGATTTCTCCAAAGACTTGGCTGCTGATTATCTTGTGTGATCAAGACTTCCAGCAATTCACTTCGTTTTTCGACCCGTCTTTCGATCGGGAAGCTGCGTAATGCCGTCATGGACTTCCATATGACAGTTGGCGCACAACAATATACATTTATCAATTTCAGCTTTGGTCTTTTCCCAAGAACGGGTAAGCCCTTTGTCTGACAATCCAAACGATTTTTTGTTTGGATCAAGATGATGAAATGCTAGTGCGCGACTGCATTTAGAATATCCACAAATCTCACATCGACCACCTTTATATTCACGAGCCATAATACGAAGTTTAATTCTTCGTTTTTTAACGGCTTCGCGCATATAGGCAGCACGATCGGCATAGGTACGGGTCTCTGGCATACTCATCAAAGTATACCATCAATTACCTTTCCACAGGCGACTGCTCTACCGCTGAGCTACAGGGGAATATGTTGTTCTAAATGAACGGGGAAACTATAGCATTTTTGGGCTACCACTTCAACTTGAAATCGTCTTGGTATACCGTGCGACCGCCTGGTGGCGGGTTGTTCCAGACGTCAAATCTGAACCATCCATACCCTTGGGGTGGGGTGGCGAGGTAGTCCTGGTTGTGTGAGGAGACATAATCTGCCATCCAGGTCCCAGGCGCGATCGGGGTCGGTGCGATGAATTCGCCGCGTCTGACATGTGGGTACATGACCCAGATGAGGAGGAGTGCGCTGATGGTTGCCAATACTTTGCCCATAGGACTATACTACGGACTCATATCAGAATTTCAACACACGTCCTCACTATGCATCACTTTGCCAAAAAGACAAAAATCGTCGCTACGATCGGTCCTGCAACTGAGACCAAAGACACCTTTGCCAAGATACTTGAGGCGGGGATCAATGTCGCACGGATCAATATGAGTCATGGTACCCATGAGGAGCAGGCGCGCAAGATCCGTACGATCAAAGCGGTTGCTAAAAAGGAAGGGTACCCACTCGGCATCCTGCTTGACCTCTGTGGTCCCAAGATCCGTATCGGAGACTTTGCCGCAGGGACCGTAGAGCTCGTTGAGGGTAGCGAGTTCATCCTCACGGGCAAAAAATGTGATGGAGATGCATCACGAGTACACTTTAGCTATCCACATATCGAGTCTGATATCAAACAAGAGATGACGCTCATGCTCGATGATGGCAAGAAAAAGCTGCTCGTCACCAAAGTCGTCGGCAGTGATATCTATACCAAAGTGATTGTCGGTGGTACTACTAAAGGTCGTCGGGGGGTCAACATCCCTGGTGCGTATCTATCGATTGACGCACTCACTGCCAAAGACAAAAAAGATCTCGCGTTTGGGATCGAGCAAGGGATCGACTTTGTTGCACTGTCGTTTGTACGTACTGCCGATGATATCAAAGCGCTTCGCACACTTCTCAAGAAACATAAGTCTCGCGCGCATATCATTGCCAAGATAGAAACACAAGAAGCAATCGATCACATCGATACAATCATCGAACAAGCAGATGCGATCATGGTGGCACGTGGAGATCTGGCGATCGAGGTGGGTCCTGATCGGGTACCGTCACTGCAAAAATCGATTATCCAAAAGTGTAACGAAGTGGGCAAACCGGTGATCGTCGCAACGCAAATGCTCGAGTCAATGATCACGACACCAGTACCGACTCGTGCCGAGGTCTCTGATGTGGCCAATGCGATATTTGATGGAGCAGATGCGGTGATGCTTTCCGAAGAAACAACACTTGGCAAATACCCCGTGCAAGCAGTACAGATGATGCATGATATCGCGGTGCGCACCGAAGCAACGATTGGTACACATCGTAGACACAAAGTACACAATGGAGATGTTGTTGACTCGATCTCGTCATCGGTTGTGCACAATGCTGAAGATGTCGGAGTCAAAGCAATCGCTGCACTTACCGAAGGAGGATCAACTCCGCGCATGATTGCTCGGTACAAACCACAGCAACCAATCATCGCGTTTACTCCACACGAACATGTGATGCGCCAGCTCCTCCTTGTGTATGGGTGTTATCCAGTCAAGATCAAACCGTTTCAATACATCGCCAAAATCATCCCTACAGTCGGGGCTATCCTCAAAAAAGAAGGTATCGCCCAAAAAGGGGACCATGTGGTGATCTCCGCAGGGGTACCGTTTGGAGTACCAGGGACTACCAACATGCTTATGGTCGTCCCAATAGAGTAGGTGTATACTAAAGGGGTATGACTACAATCACTGCACAAAACATGGAACTTACCCCTGCACTCCAAGACTATACTGAGAAGCGTCTCGGAGGTCTCGGCAAGTTTACTGCTGGTGAACCGACCGTTGTTGTCGAGATCGGCAAGACAACAGAGCACCATCACAAAGGGGACGTGTTTGTTGCAAAAGTTGATGTCACCACACCACTTGGCAAACAGTATCATGCGGTCTCTCAGAAGGCAGATCTCTATGAAGCGATCGACGATGTCAGAAATGAAATCGTTCGTGTGCTCACTTCAGACAAAGATAAAAAAACCACTCTCTTTAAGCGTGGTGCACAAAAAGTCAAAGACATGCTACGCGGATTTCGAAGTTAGATACGCGCGGTACGACATGCGCTTCCCGTTTTCGGGGATCACTTCATCGATCACAAACTGCTCACCGTCGAGGTGGGCGTTTGTTATTTTGATGCGTGTACCATTATCAAAGAAATAGGTGCCGATCGAGCCGGTGTACGCGCGATACTTGCGATCGTTGATGATACCGCTGTCCGAGAGGTTGAGCTTACCCATGTCTTTGGTGAACTTGCCACAGGTGGTGACGAGAGATTCGTCTTGGGAGATGCGAGTGATCGTGCCGTCAAAGATATGGTTGATTGTTTCAGGAAGGAGTGTAAGTGCTTGTTTGTTGAGTTTGTCGCGAAGTGTGAGAGTGGTGTCGGTCGGATCGATCGATACTTCTTTGGTAGATAGGATGTCGCCCGCATCGAGTTTATACACCATCTGTTGGATCGTCACACCGGTTGTTGCGTCTCCGTTAAGGATTGCAGACTCGGTTGGCGTTGCGCCTCGGTATTTGGGAAGGAGAGAGTAGTGTACGTTTATTGTTCCAAACTTTGGCAGATTGATCACTCGCTCTGGTATGATCTTGCCATACGCGACAACCACAAACAGATCCCACTGTGTCTCGGAAAGCTGTGCAAAGAACGCATCGTCGAGTTTCTCTGGTTGCAATACTTTGATACCTCGTGCATCTGCCCAGTTTTTGGGTTCTGGTGCTGTCATCAGCATACCGCGACCGACAGGGCGGTCAGGTGCGGTGACGACGAGAGTTGGAGCATATCCATGTGTGACCAGTGTATCGAGAAAGTCAGTCGTAAATGCCGGTGTCCCAAAAAAAGCGATGTTCATAGGGGTATGATAGCATACTTGACTTTTTCTATAAAATATGCTATTATACAAAAATAAACCATTCTTTTCTAACATTAAATATGTAAACAATGAAAAAGTTACTATTCGTTTTGTTTTGTCTTATCGCCCTAACAACTGTTACTAATGCGCAAAAGGCAAAAAAAACCATAACAGAAACCGAGTCACAACCACAGCCGTACCAGGCCCGTATTATGAATGAAGTGATCGTTGAACAGCAGTTTGTACGGGAACTAAATGGAATCGAATACCGGGTTGTTGTAGAAGAACATCCCATGAACCCTTCAAGGAATACGGTATTTATTTACCGCCACCAACTCACATCTATTGAAGATCAGCTGTCCGTATCATTCTTTCGTTTTTCCTTAGCTCCCAAGTTTGATAACTTCAGGGTTATGCCGGTCGACGGTATATCGGATAAGATGGTGATTTTGTACAGCTATAACGGCGAAACAAAACAGATTGAATTTAAATAGCAGGCGCAGAGCCAGGCTACTATAAAAATCCTCCAGATTACTGGAGGATTTTATTTTTCCGGTGGAATATCTTGTATATGTGTTGCTTTGTCGATAAAGAGTACGCCATCGAGGTGATCGATCTCATGCTGAAAGATCTGCGCAAGGAGGCCGCGGCCGCTCATGACAAACTCGTTCCCGTTTGCGTTGTATGCGCGTACAGTTGCGCTTGTCGCTCGCTTCACGAGGCCGTATTTCCAGCGGACAGAGAGGCAGCCTTCGGAGAGCTCTTCCTTTTTCTTGCCGATGCGGACAAACTCAGGGTTGATAAATACCGTGTCCTCCGTGAGGAGTTTGGATGCGCGCTGCGCGACGACAAAGATGCGCAGACTATGACCAATCTGCGGTGCTGCGATTGCGACACCATCTGCTTGGGTCGCAAGAGAGGCTTTCATATCAGCGATCACTTGTTTGATACGAGCACTTTTGATGTCTCCAACCGGTACTGGAGATGCAATTGCGCGCAGTATAGGGGTAGGTTCTTGAACGATGTCTTTCATACTATTTGAGATGCTTGAGATATGTAGCGAGCTCTTTGATTGGGACGGTTTCTTGGCTGCGAGTTTCCATGTTGCGGACGATCACACTGTCGTGCACCGCTTCCATCTGCCCAAAGATCATGACGTATGGGGTGCCAGACTTTTCGGCAACAGCGAGCTGCGCGCCGAGTGAGTCTTTTGATAGTGACTGCATGACAGGGATGTGCGCTTTGCGGAGGATCTCGATGACGTTGAGACTCTTGAGCTTGGCCTCAAGGCCGACTTGGATGAAATATACTTTTGGCTTTTTCATGATGCGTGGTGCGAGATCGCGGAACCAGGGCTGTTCGATGATGCGATCGATACCGATACTCATACCCATCGCAGGGACGTCTTTCTTGGCGCCGAGTTGTTTGCCGAGATAATCATAGCGACCGCCACCTGCGATTGTCATCTTGGATCCATCTTCGTTCTCGATGATGATTTCACACACGGTGTGCGTGTAGTATGAGAGTCCTCGGACGAGCATCTTGTCGATCTGGTACGGGATACCCATCTGATCGAGGTACTCGAGCACTTCTTTGAAGTGCTTTTTGCCCGAAGCAGAAAGGAAGCTCACCGCATCAGGGGCGCCTTGGTTGATCTCGATAGTACTGGGCTCTTTGGAGTCGAGGATACGGAGTGGGTTGGTTTTGAGTCGTTCGCGGTCGATTTCGGCGAGATCGTTTAGATGTTTTTTGTAGTAGCTTGTGAGCTCGCGGATGTATGCAGGGCGTGAGTCTTTGTCACCGATGGAGTTGAGAGTGACCGAGAGGTTTTTGGCGCCACATTCTTCGAGGATGGTGTAGATAGTTTTGATCACGAGTGCATCAACGATGCTTTTGTCACTGCCGAGTGCATCGACATCAAACTGATAAAACTGTCGGTACCGACCTTTTTGCGGTTTGTCGTGTCGAAACACAGGACCAGAGTGGTACAACAGTACTGGTTGCGGGAGTGATTGCATGCCATGCTCGATGTATGCACGCATGAGTCCAGCGGTTTGCTCAGGACGCATCGCGAGATGGTCACCGCCTTTGGTTTTGAGTGTGTACATTTCTTTGTCGACGATGTCAGTACCGATACCAACTGCGGTCGTAAACGTTTCCTCGTGTTCGAGGATTGGGGTCTCGATCGGTTTGAACCCGTAGTACACAGCGACTTCTTGTGCCTTTTCAAAAAATCCTTGGAACTTGTAGTAGTCATCGCCGATGATGTCACGCATCCCTTTGGGGCTCGCGAGTTCTTTTTGTGATTTGGACTGATCGTTACTCATACGTTTCGTGTGCAGGGAGATAGCTGATAGATGAAAGGGGGAGGAGTCGCAACAGTGCGCGGCCGCGGATGTTTGCCTCCGGTAGCATACCCCAACTGCGCGAGTCATAGCTACCGCTGCGATTGTCGCCGAGGACAAAGTACTTGCCTTCGGGCACAGTGACAGTGAGGGTGTCTTTGTGGCTATGAGTGATATAGTCTTCTGCAAGGGTAAATCCTTCTGGGTGAGCAGTGTTTTTGATCGTGATAGTAGTGCCGTTGATCGAGATCGTATCACCAGGGACACCGATGATGCGTTTGATGTAGTATTTGGTTGGTTCTGGTGGAGACTTGAACACGATCACATCACCGCGAGCTGGCTCACGAAATCGGTAGGTGACTTCATCGATGATGAGGTACTGTCCGTTTTTGATATTGGGATCCATCGAGTTGCCCGATACGATAAAGGGGCGCACGACAAACGCCTGGATGAGGAGGGCGAGTCCGATCGCTGCAGCGATATAGAGGACATTTTCGATAAATATCCAGAGTCTGCTCCGAGTCTTGACGACGGTAGGTTCCATGATTGGCGTTAGTATAGACGATTTGAGGGCGCGAGACAACAAGGCATTTTTGTAGTTTAATGAAAGGCATGAAAACACTCATCGGTTTGGGCAACCCTGGCAAGAAATACGAAGGCAATAGGCACAACATCGGGTTTCAGATACTCGACAGGCTCACGACAGACTTTGCTGATGACACATACTCACGTTCTCAAAAAGCTTCATATGAAGGTATGACGCTTGTGAAGCCGCAAACCTTTATGAACGAGTCAGGGCAGAGCGCTCGACATTTCAAAGATAGCGAGATCGTAGTTATCTACGACGACATCGATATCCCGCTCGGCATGGTGAAGTGCTCGTTTGATCGTGGTGCTGGCGGGCACAATGGACTGCAGTCGATCATCGACCACCTCGGCACCACTGCGTTTGCACGGATCCGCATCGGGGTCAGACCAGTGCACCCCGAACTCCTCCCGCGGATCGCACCACCGGATGGTTTTGAGAAGTTCCTGCTGTCAGACTTTGCACCGATGGAGTCTGAGCTCCGTGAGCAAGGGATCAAGAAAGCGATCGAGATTATTGAGGCTTTGAAAACGAAAAGTTTTGACGAGGTGATGAATGAGTTTAATTAGGCTTTGACAAAATATTTTTTTCTGGTAATTTAAGAAAAAATAAAAAATTATGAAAAAAGTAATACAGCCCCTAATAGGGCTATTAGTATTGGTTATTTCGTGTCGACCTTCTGAAGAACAGATTCAGAAAAGTATGAATCGTATAGCTGTTGTGTTATTCGAAAAAGGAGATACTGCGACAATCCCGTTTGGTAAATTTCGTAACTATTATCAGGATGAAATATCTGAACAGATATTTTCAGACGATCTTGTTGCTGGAAGAAAGTTTGCCATTGCGTTTGATAGTGATTCGAATGCTATTTATGCAACAGATGTCTTAAGACCCCGCGGTAGATCTTTTCCCTCGTACCTTTCTATCAAACCAGGTGGGGATACTGTTGTAGCTGTACCTGTTATATGGAAAATAGCTGACGTACTAAAAACGTATTGATTTTTTAATTAAAAAACAGCCCCGTACTCGGGGCTGTTTCTATGTTCTGAACTATTCTCCTTTCTGCTCACCATAGACGAGCGTCATGCGCTGCTCTTTGGGTTCAAAGAGTGTTACGGTAAACGGATATGTTTTGCCGAGCTGAAGCTGTGCGCGAAGCTTATCTTCAGAGCCAAACGTTGAGTGGTGGACAAGTCCTGCAACACCTTCTCGGATCGAGACGAGTGCACCGTGCTTGTTGTATTTGATCACCACACCTTTGACGGTGTCACCCTTTTTGAGTGATCCTTCAAACGCTTTCCATGGGTTTTCTTTGAGTGCTTTGATCGAGAGTGAGATCTTGCCATCTTTGATGTCGATGATCTTTGCTTTTACCTTGTCCTTGAGTTTGAACATAGAGCGTGGATCTTCGACGAGGCCCCAGTCGAGTTCACTGATGTGGACGAGTCCTTCGAGACCATCTTCGATCTTGAGAAATACTCCAAAGTCAACGATACCAGTCACCTCACAGTCGAGTTCATCACCGACTGCGTATTTGCTGACGACTTCTTGGCGATCCTCAGGGTTACTATCTTTTTCAGAGAAAATGATCTTGCCGTCCTTTGGATTTGCGCTGATCATCATGACCGCAAGCTTGGTGCCGATGAGCTTTTTGAGCTCACGCATGATCTTGTCTTTGTCGCTATCTTCGACGCGAGGGTAGTGCTCAGCCTTGAGCTGAGATGCAGGGAGAAATCCGCTGACACCTTGCCAATCGATGATGAGACCACCTTTGTTGGCGTCTTTGATTGCGAGCTCAAAGATAGTTTTGTCTTTGATTGCATTTTCAGCTTCACTCCAGAGGAGTGCAGCTTTTGCTTCTTTGAGAGAGAGTTCGATGTATCCGTCTTCGTTTTCTGCATCGACAACTTTTGCTTTGATGACATCACCAACACTTGTCTTTTTGATGAGGTCACGCGCAGCGATGTACTCGCGGCCGTAGATGATACCAGTACCGTATGGCGCGAGGTCGATGTAGATCGCAGCTTTGTCGATACCGATCACTGGACCTTCGACGAGCTCGTCGACGCGAGGGCGGTGTGGACCTTCTTCAACAGCTTCGGTTTCTACAACCGGAGTCGTTGGTATTTCTTCTTCATGTTCTGTACTTTTTGTTCGTGGCATATGTGTTATAAAAAATGCGCCGCAGAGGCGGCGATCCGGGTATGGCTTGTTGTGCCATCCAGACTGCCTACCAAGATTTCATCTAGCATTTCGAGCCCAAATGAGGTTATTCCTAATAGGTTACTTATTAACTCCGTAGAGTAGGCAAATACTAGCACTTATTTATATGTGTGGCAATACTGAGCTTTTTTGGGTTTCTGCTATACTTTTCTTCATGGTTATCACATACTACGGCCGGCAATATTTCAAGCTCACCTTGGGGGATCTCACAATCGCGACCAATCCTCCTGCAAAGAGTCTCAAACCTTCGCGATTTGGTGCAGATATCGCGCTCATCACGACCAACGTCGAGGAGAGCAATGATCCCGAGACAGTCTCGCTCGGAGACAAGGCACCGTTTGTGATCGATAGTGCGGGGTCATATGAAGTACAAAACCTCTTTTTTGCCGGAGCACCGAGCGCTGTCTCGGTAGATGGCGTTGACCGCATCAACACTATCTATGGGTTTGAGCTCGACGGGATCAAGATTGCGTTTCTCGGCGCGGCATATGATGACAAGACGTTTTCTCCTGAAGCAAAAGAGCTCGCCTCGCAAGCAGATATGGTGTTTGTGAGTATCGCCGAAGATCCAGCACTCGCGTACAAGACCGCAACAAGTTTTGATCCCAATGTCATCATCCCCATGGACTGTGACGCAGACTCGCTCAAACGATTTCTCAAAGAAGGTGGTCAGGATAAAAACGAAGCGCAAGACAAGGCCACACTCAAACGACGCGATCTCGACGGCAAAGAGGGTCACATCATCGTCCTTGCGCCGCAGGGCTAGCCGCGTATGCTTGAGCATCGACCACACCATGAGCGAAAGACTATCGCACTTGTGATCACGATAGGTGTTGCGGTTATACTCGTTGCACTCCTTGTTTTTATATATACAACCAAAGAAGTCGCGCACACTGATTCTGGCGCTCAAATAAAGGATTTTTACACCACAATCCGGCAGACAGGACAATCGCTCTTTGAGGGGAAATAAGGTATAATACCCCTATCATTTATGGCTAAAAAAGCTTCTGACCCACAACCCGTACCAGCATCTGAACGCCAAAGCGTGATCCCGGTCAATATCACCACAGAGATGCGTACAAGCTTCATTGACTATGCGATGAGCGTCATCACTGATCGTGCGCTTCCTGATGTGCGTGACGGACTCAAGCCGGTACACCGACGCATCCTCTACGCCATGTACAAAAACGGCCTCACTGCGAGTGCAAAGTTCCGAAAGAGTGCGCTCATCGTCGGTGACGTGCTCGGTAAATATCACCCGCACGGCGACCAGTCGGTCTATGATGCGATGGTCAAGATGGCGCAAGAGTTTAGTTATCGCTACCCACTCGTCAAAGGGCAAGGAAACTTTGGTTCGGTAGATGGTGACGCTGCCGCAGCGATGCGTTATACCGAAGCAAAGATGAGTAAGGTTGCGATGGAAATGATTCGCGACATCGAAAAAGAAACTATCGACTATCGTCCCAACTATGATGCAACACTCAACGAACCAGTAGTGCTTCCAACTGCAGTACCCAACCTACTCCTCAACGGTACGCTCGGTATCGCAGTCGGTATGGCAACCAACATCGCGCCGCACAACCTTGGTGAAGTCGTCGATGCATGTCTCTACATGATCGAAAACGACGATGCGACAAGCGAAGATCTCGCAAACATCATCCAGGGGCCCGACTTCCCAACAGGAGGTATCGCGTTTAACAAAGCTGATATCGCGCATGCGTTTGCAACAGGTCGTGGTGGAGTGGTGTGCCGTGGAGAAGCAGAGATCGCAGAAACCAAAAGTGGGGTGTACACGATCACAGTGACATCGCTTCCGTACCAGGTTGTACGCTCAAGCTTTGTCGAATCAATCGCATCGCTTGTCCAAGAAAAGAAACTCGAAGGTATCAAAAACCTCGACGATTTTTCAGCGGCAGACACCCGTATCGTCATCACGCTCAAGTCAGGGATCAACCCACAAAAGGTCCTCAACTATCTCTACAAGCACACACAGCTCGAGCAAACCTTTCACTACAACATGGTGGCGCTTGTCGACGGTGTGCCCGAAACGCTTTCGCTCAAGTCTATCCTTTCTGCATTTATCGCACACCGCGAGGATGTTGTGCGCAGACGTACGATATTTGATCTTGCAAAAGCAAAAGATCGTGAACACATTCTCCTGGGTCTCAAAAAGGCGCTCGACCACATCGATCGCATCATCACACTCATCCGCGCGTCCAAAGACGCTGCTGCTGCAAAAGTAAACCTTATCAAAGAGTTCAAGTTTTCAGATCTCCAGGCAGATGCGATCCTCGAGATGCGCCTACAGAAGCTCGCAGGTCTTGAGCGCAAAGCAGTCGAAGAAGAGCTCAAAGAAAAACAGGCACTCATCGCAGAGCTCGAAGCGCTCCTTGCAAGTGCAAAAAAGATATTTAAAGTCATCGGTGATGAACTCCGTGAAATCAAAGACAAGTACGCTGATGAGCGCCGCACCAAGATTGTCGCAGGCGGTACCAAGCAGATCAGCGACGAAGACCTTATCCCTGAAAAAGAATCAGTACTCGTACTCACTGCGGGTGGCTATGTCAAGCGCACTGATCCAAGTGAATACAAACAACAAAAGCGTGGTGGTGTCGGTGTGATCGATCTCGAAACCAAAGAAGAAGACTTTGTCACCACACTCGTGACTGCTGATACACACTCAGACCTTCTCTTTTTCACCAACAAAGGTAAGGCATACCAAATCAAGATGTACGATATCCCTGAAGGCAAACGCGCAACCAAAGGTAAATCACTTATGAACTACCTCTCACTTGCTTCTGATGAAAAGGTCACCAGTGTCCTCGCTGTCCCCAAAAAGGCAAAAGAAGAAAAAGCGTCTCTCGTACTTGTTACCAAAAACGGTACTACCAAAAAAATGTCATACGATAGCTTCAAAGACGTACGTCGAAGCGGTATCATCGCGATCAGACTCGATGACAAAGACGAACTTCAAGCAGCACTTCGTGTCCAAAAAGGGCAAAGTGTCATCCTGGCAAGTTCGCTCGGACAATCGATTCGCTTTGACGAAAAAGACGTCAGAGAAATGGGTCGCACCGCAGGCGGTGTGCGCGGTATGAAGCTCGGCAAAGGGGATGCTATCATCGGTGCCAATGTGATAGGAGAAGAAAAGGGGACATATATGCTCACTATGGGTGCAAACGGTATCGGCAAAAAAACAGAGATCAGTGAATACAAGATCCAAGGACGCGGAGGAAGCGGTATCAAAACCTCAAAAGTAACCCCCAAAACAGGACAGCTCATGGTTGCGATGGTTGTACACGATGGTACTGAGCTCGTTGCGATGAGCAAGAAAGGGCAAGTGATCCGTGTTGATCTTGCGACGATCCCTTCATCAGGACGGCAAACACAAGGTGTCACTATCATGAAGCTCCGTGCAGGAGACACACTCGCATCGGTGACATCACTTTAAATAGAAAAAGAGCGTATAGTTTGAAAAAAGCCTCGGGAGGAGCGTCTGGCGACGGACGGAGAAAATTTCTAGCAAGAAATTTTCGTGCTTTTTGAGAATTATGCGCTCTTTTTTGGTATACTATATGACATGTTCATGGATCCAGTGACGCTCCTTGCGTCGTGCAACCTGCAGACAACAGATACTGTTGCTGATTTTGGTGCTGGATCAGGCTTCCTCGCCAAAGCAGCGCTCGCGTACGTCCCGCAAGGAAATGTGTTTGCTATCGAAATCAACCGCGACATGGTGACGAGACTCACTCGCGAGGCAGCTGAGGCAAACCTCAAAAACTTTCACCCGCTTTGGGGGGACATCGAGGTCGCTGGCGGTTCAAAGCTTGCTGATACATCAGTTGATTTTATCCTTCTTTCCAACACACTCTTTTATCTCGAAGATAAAAACGGTGTCATGAGTGAAGCGTTGCGCGTCCTCAAGCCTGGTGGGCGCATGCTTGTTGTTGATTGGACAGAGAGCTTTGGCGGGATGGGGCCACGACCAGAGTCAGTGTTTGGCAAAGACAAAGCGCGCGCACTACTTGAACGACACGGACTCACGATACTCACCGATACGCTCCCTGCAGGTGAGCATCACTATGCTATACTTTGTCAGAAGTAGACATCTATCGAAATGAAATCACCATTTCAAACAATCCTCGTCGTCGTTTTTGCAGCACTGTTTGTCGCCGCGGTTGTTATCTTTTCTGGACTTGTCCCGATCGGTTCCAAAAAACAAGCTGCCACTCCACAGGGCAATGTCGTTATGTGGGGTATCGCACCGCAGACAATGATGCAGTCGTATCTAGATAGTATCAACGCTGCAAATGTTGAGTATTCTATCTCATATAGAGAGCATGACCCTCAGACACTCGCACAGGATTTGATTGTTGCGCTTGCAAATGGGACACAGCCAGATCTTATACTTTTTTCTTCGGAGCAGTTGAATCAGATCAAAAATCGTTTATACCCGATCCCGTATACTACGTATACAGAGCGCGCATACCGAGATGCAAATATCGATGGGGCACAAGTCTTTCTCTCCAAAAACGGCATCCTTGCAACCCCGCTTGTTGTTGACCCGCTTGTTGTCTACTACAACAAAGACCTCCTTGCGCAAGCATCTGTTGTGGTACCCCCAAAGACGTGGGCAAACCTACAACAACTTATCCCTTTGTTTACAAAGCGTGATGCACGCAACAACCTTATACAGTCAACTATAGCACTCGGTACTTCAGCAAACGTTGCCCATATGAAAGACATTCTTGCTGCTCTATTTTTCCAAACAGGCAATGCGATCGTTTCGTATGATGCTACTACTGATACCAACATGGTGGTGCTCGGCTCAACTCCTGCTGGTGCTACGAGTGCACCAGCAGCGCAAGCCTTGAGGTTTTATACAAGCTTTGCAAATCCTACAAGTAGCAACTATTCATGGACGACAGCATTTCCTGATAGTTTGACACAGTTTCTCTCTGGTAAATCAGTGTTTTATATAGGGCGAGCAAGCGAACTCTTCACTATACAATCCCAAAATCCAAATCTTAACTTCGATGTTATACAAATCTTTCAGACAGGTGCTGCGACTCGCCCTGTTACCTTTGGTTCGTTTGTTGGGGTAGGTATTCTCAAAAACGCCCCAAACTTTACCGCAGCCTACGCTGCAGCGAGTCTGCTTAGTCAGCAGCAAAGTGTCGATACCTTTTCAAAAACAGTGTCACTTCCGCCAGTTCGACGAGATTTGTTGTTGGTACAGCAAACAAATCCATATGTTGCAACATTTTTTTCAGCAGCACTTTCGGCGTTTGCATGGTCTGATCCTGATCCATTTCAAACAACAAGTATTTTCAAAGATGCAGTAACAGGAGTGCTCAGTGGACGAGTCGATCCAGATGGAGCAATCTTTGATATTGTTAAAAGACTTCAATCTCTTGTACAGTAGTAGGATATGAAACACGTTTTACTAGTGCTAGGTATCAGTATTGCAACCCTGTTTTGTGGTATACAAACCACGCATGCCGCAGATATCTCGTTAAATGCAAAATCGGTGGCCGCAAATTCTGTGACAGTCACTATCAAAAACAATGGTCCTGCCGGTACCAACGCAGATGGAACGTACAAAAGTATTGTTCGGGGAGCTCTTTTTGCGGTCAATCTCACTACTGGATCTCCAGAAAATACCGCAGATATCGGTAGTTTGACTGGTGGTCAATCCAAAGATATAACCATCAGCAACCTCAATCCGTTGACGAGATATAGTGTTGAGTTTCAAGAAGGTGGTGGGCTTTATAGTGCAACAAGTGTGATCAAAAAAGTCACAATGACTACCAAACAGGGTACTGTTTTTTGTCAGCCACCCAAAGTGATCATAAACGGTACTTGTATGACGCCACCTACTGCACCACCAGCAGCAAATCAAACACCACCCTCAACTCCTGCAAGCCCTCCGCCATCAACCCCTGCACCTACATCATCTGCAACTACTGACCAGTGTATGGACGACATTGATAACCAGGTGGGTGACGGGAAAGATTATGGATATGGAGTGAACAAGGGGGATTTCAAGGCGGATCGCTACGGAGCTCCTGGTATGGAGGCTGACCCGAGCTGCTTCTCACTAACTGCTACGGTTGAAAAAGGTGATGATCTTGCATACAAGAGCGACGGTAGTCCTGCGAGTGTGATCCCGTGTACGGATAAATGTACGTTTGGGGATGTCTTTCGATTTCTCAACAATATACTCGTGTTCTTTTTCAAAGTACTACTTGCGCCTATATTTATCATTGTCATCATTTATGCGGGATACACATACATCACTGCGCAAGGAAACAGTGCAAAGATACTCAGTCTCAGAAAGGCGTTGTGGAACATGGTAAAAGGTATCATTATCATTTTGTGTTCGTGGCTCATCGTGCGTACAATCATGACCACAGTACTTAACCAAGAGTTTAAAAATGAAGGGATACAATTCTTGGGTGACTAGGGTATACTAGTACGGTATGAAACAACTACTCACTGCCCTTACTCTTTTGGTACTTGTTGCGCTTCCACACGACAAGGCTTTTGCGTCTCACTTTTCTTGTACGACTAGTGGTATCACTGAAACAGGTGCGACAGTGACTGTCCGTACGACACAGCCAGGTATATTTGCGACGCAGTCGTATATCAAAGTTGTAGATGTCGCGGACGATACTATGGCAAACACCATATCCCCACAGTCATCGATCGACCAATCTGCTGATACGGTCGTCCGAGTGTTTGAGTATCTTGATCCTGGCAAAACATACAAGGCGGTTGTGTACGACAACAGGGGGATATTTATCGAAGAAATCAAAGGGTGTACGGTTACCACCAAAGGAGGAACTACTCCTACTACGTCTTCCAACAGTTCTGGGATTGCATTTAAAATAAGTGTTCAAGACAAAACAAGTACTTCAGCACGGATCACTGCACAATCCCTCCTTTCGTTTCAGGTGACAGGAAACTTTGATATTCGTCGATACACCGGACAAGCAAGCGGTCAGTCGCAACCGTTTTGTACGGGTAGTACATTTGATTCAGGGGTTCCAGTCCAGTGTGTTGTCACAGGACTCACCCCCAACACGCGATACCTCGCCATCGTTGTTGCAAATGGTCCAGACGGGAGGCAGTATAGTACTCCAACAGAGTTTACGACGCTTGCACAATCTACAACCACAGGACAAACACAAAGCACGAGTACAACGCAAAATACAGGGAGTCCGACGCTTGGCTCGGGCAATGGAGGAAGTCCCACACTTGGCCAGGACAGTGGTATACCGATGCAAACAACAGGGGTAGCAAGCAATGAAAATGCGGGAGGATTGCTTCAGATCAAACTCAAAAACCCTCTCAAGGTAGACAACATCGGCGATGCGATTACCTTTTTCCTCAATACACTCATAAAGATAGCTATCCCGTTCATTGTCGTGTTCTTTATCTGGGCAGGGCTCAAGTTTATCCTTGCGCAAGGTAAACCAGAAGAGCTCAAAAAAGCAAGAATGATGTTTTGGTATACTATTATCGGCACACTTCTTATCTTGGGTGCATGGACTATAGCCAACGCTATTATCGGTACAGTCAATTCGATCATAAACTAATCCATATGAAAAAACTCTTTTTTACAGCGACACTATTGATAGGTATGTTTCTCGGATCATTGACGTATGCCGAAACTATCCAAGAAACATCGGGGCCTGTGTTGGTAGGAGAGCAGACAGTTGTAGTGGATCCTGCGCCTACCACAACCACTGTTCAACCTTCCGGGCCTCGCGTGCAGTTTGGTCCTGCAGCTACGGTAGGGGGTATACCTGTAGATGAGCTTCCTCCTACAGATACTCCGACCATGCCAACAGGCACAGTAGGTGCTGGCGCGCTTCCAAGTGGTGCTCTCAATACAGGTGTAGATAGTACCTCTGGTACTCCAGCTGCAGCTCCGCAGTCTGGATCTTCACAACTTGCGCAGTGTACAAGCATCAAGATAGTCTCGCTTCTTGACTTTTTGATCTGGATCAAATGTATCATCGTGATTGCAATCATCCCTCTTATCTTTGCGCTCGCACTCATGTTCTTCCTCTGGGGGGTCATGCGGTTTATCATGGCAAACGATTCGACCAAACGCGAAGAAGGCAAAAAGTTTATCATCGGTGGACTCATTGGGCTCTTTGTGATGACGAGTCTATGGGGTATCATCAAAATCTTGAGTACAACCCTAGGTGTCGACAGCGCTGTCCCGCTTCTACAGACCGAGTGCCTCACCCAGAACGGGTGCGTCAAACAGCCGTAGCGCACAAGGAGGTGGAGGTGCTATACTTCACGCATACCTTATTAATAATGGTAATAGTTTAAAAATTATTTATGAAAAAATCATTTTTTGCATCGTTTGGGACTGCACTCCTTGTACCAGCGCTTGCACTTGCACAGTTTACACCGGTGACAACAACCGGTACTCCAAACACTGCATACGTTGACACCTGGCTTACCAAAGCGATCGGATGGCTCTCACAGTCAATCACAATCATCATGGTCCTCATGACCGTATGGTTCTTGATCAATGTATTTCGCTATGTCCAAGAAAAGGATCCAGGCAAACTCAAAGACAAACGCAAGACGATGGTATCAGGTCTCGTCGGGCTGTTCATCGCAGTATCTGTGTGGGGTATCATCCAGATCGCAGGTAGTGTCTTTGGTACACGCAATGCGACAACTCCAGGACTCACTTGTCCTCCTGGTACACAGATTGACTCTACTGGCAACTGTCGTATCCCTACCCGCTAATCCATATGGCCTGGATCGCGTACGCTGACTCTGTCGACACTCTGCTGTTCAAACTCAACGCAAAGGTAATCAACCCCGCGATTGAGTTTGCATTTATCATCGCGCTTGTCGTGTTTCTCTATGGCGTCATGGAGTACATCCGAGGTGCTGCTAGTGAAGACAAACGCAAAAAGGGTAGACAGCACATGCTCTGGGGAGTGATAGGGTTTGTGATCATGTTTGGTGTGTTTGGGATCATCACGTTTCTCACCCGCACGTTTGGTATCAAAGGTGCAACAATCAACAAAGATCAGCAAACGTTCACTCCGCCCCCGATCCAACAGCTCAAGTTCCCGCAATAAAAAAAGCCGCACGATGAGTGCGGCTTTGCTGTTTGTAGTGGTTACAAACCGGACGGGTTTACATACGTGTTGGTAAAATCAACAGTTGTCGAAGGGGTGAGTAGTCTGACACTGTATGTTCCAGCTTCAGCCCTGCCGACAAAGTCTGTATAACCTCCACGTCTGATCACGTTATCAGCATCCATGACTGCGTACTGTTTCCATCTACCTGCTTTGCCCCGTATCTCCACGGCGACACTGTCGCCAGGATGAGTAGGGTTGAACCACACCTTTTCTGTTCCCGTAAATACAAAACTGTATATACGGTCTTGTTCCAGGAAATGTGGCCCATACGCAAGGAGTGAGGTACTTTGCTCTACTGCCGGTGTTTGGTGATACACAACAGGGATTGAGGGGTAGCTAGGTGTCGTTTGCCTTGATGTGTCGACTGTATTGTTTTCTTCATTAGATGAAAAACAGCACAATATCAGCACAATCAGCGCAATAACAACCAAAGAAGAACAAATAGCAATACGTACCACATTTTTCTTAACCCATTCTTTACTTGTTTCCATTGCGTTTGGTTTTGGGTAATGTAATCAGGTTTGCGGTTGCGTGTGCGACGATGTTTTCATCAAGGTTATCTACAGAATCTCTGGTACCCGTTTCAATGAGTGTTGTCACGTTGCTGAATCGGATAGAGCTGTATTTGTGCTTAAGGGTTTCATCTGGAGTCTGCTTGAGCTCGATAGCTTTATTGAGAATCTTACCGTTTGCTTCAACCGTTTTATCGGTTTGAGCGTTAAATATCGCCAGCTCGTTTTCTTTTTCAAGGTCAAGTTTTTGACGATACTGGTCAGTCTCATTTGCTTTGAGCTCTTTATCTTTTTTGATCTCGGCAGCATTTACGATGGCCAAACGGTTTTCTTCTCCTTGATTGATAGCAAGTTGTTTGTCCCTGATACCTTCACCCTTGATTCTTTCTACCTCAGCGTCGATTTGAGCTGATTTTTTCAGAAAACCTTCTTTAAACCATTTTTCTTTTGCGTCGTACACATCTTGAGAGCTTTGGTAGATATAATCTTCAAAAAGATCAATACCTATTATCAGACAACCTTTGAGAAAGAGTTCTTCATTCAGATTTTTGATAAAGTCTTCGCCGGATGTTCCGTCAAACTCAACTGTTTGCCAGCCGATACCCAAGATATGGTCAAAGTAGTTCTTGGTCCGCGCCCATTGCTGAAATCTATCAACAATCTTTTTTTCCATACCTTCCTTGAGATTGTAGAGAGATCTGGTAAAAAGAGGCATGTCGTACACCAGGATACGTATAAGTGCTTTTTTTGCACCACGGATCATTTCTTGTGAAGTAAAGTTGATAATGATACTCTCGTGTTCTTCGCGGTGAAGAGATAGTTTACCTACTTCTTTCCATTCACCAAGTGCAACCACATAGTCAGGATTTTCTTTGTACTGCGGCGTACCGTCAGGGTTGAGAGGAACCTCTGGTTGCCACCTTATTTCACCACCAGTCTTTTTGATTTCGCCGATAGGTTTGAAGTGTTTGTATCGATAATCAAAGTGACCTTTTTGCATTGGAAATATTTTCCAAAGAATAGCTCCTTTTTTATCAAGACGAGGCTTCATTTTTTTTAGTTCGTCTTCGGTGCGATCCAAAAGTTTTGGTGTGATTGGGATCTCAGGCAATGTGTTGCCAGCTACAATCGTAGGTTCGTCAAAAAAACCAAACATAATAGTCTGTCCTGCCGGGATTTTGATATACCGCAGGGTACTGAGCCACCACCCTAAGGCGATAGCAATAAGGATGAGAATAATAAGTAACACTGTCATAAGATGATGTTTTATTTTGTGAAAGAATATTGTGTCAATTTATTTGAATATATTATAACAAAAAATGCTTGTTTTGTCAAATAAAAAACCACCTCGCGAAGAGGTGGTTTGGTGATCGTTGTCGCTTTCTTTTAAATCAAAGGCGGATGATCGGTTCGCCCGGGCCAGCTAAGATCTGTGCCAGATAAAACCATCCAGGATACCACTGTATCACAACCCAAGTTGATGGGTTGATGGCAGGAGACCATGTTCCAGAGATCGGCTCTACACCCAGGGGTGGTTGGAGTACCCATGATACACCATTCCACAGCCAGGTCATTTTGACACCGTATACGGTACCACGATCGGCACTCATACCTTGGTTGTAGCGGAATCCTTCGGCGATTGGTTGTCCGGTAACAGGATCATAAGTGACCCTTTCCGGGCTACATGGTGTGTTTACCATGATGCCGGTGCCGTTTTGGCCGGGGTGGATCCGTACGCCGTTTTGATACAGAGGCTGGATCAGTGTCCTGACCGATTGCTGTTGACCGTTGGGCATCAGCACTACTGCCTGCATTCCGTCCTGACTGATGTTAATCAGCTGTGGCTGGAGTACCTGTTGAGCAGCGGGCAGATTGGCCGGGTTGTTTCTGATGGTATCGAGTACCTGCTGTTTAGAGCAGGACATAAGTGTGCCTGAGATAAACATAGAGATAGCGACGATTGAAAAGAACTTTTTCATGATGTTATGGTTTAAATTTGTGAATTAAATGTATCAGCCGTCCAACAGGGCTGTGCGGGATAACTGATACATTCAACGCACCCATATCAATGATTCTAAGTTCATTATAGCAAATACAAACAGATTTGTCAAGTACTTGAGGGATAAGAAAAACCCTTGTATTAGAAGGGTTTTTCTTGGCTGGTGGTCACAACTCTGCTTCTTGCAGAGCAGGTCGCGTCCCACCTCTTGGCTTCCAAAAAGCCGTTTAGTTCGTTTAAGGTG
>CAYZSX010000009.1:23025-25589 GCA_964481155.1 uncultured Candidatus Saccharibacteria bacterium | reverse complement strand
GATCAGAAAGCAGGTTGGCAAGTCCAACGGTTGCTTTGGTCTTGTTGGGGATTTCAATACCGACGAGGGATTTGCCAGGGATAGGTGCTTCGATACGGAGTGGGTGTGCAGCGAGCGCGAGCGCGAGGTCGTTTTGGAGACCGACGATGCGAGAGAGTTTGACGCCCTGTGCTGGCTTGAGCGCATATCGAGTGACGGTGGGGCCGATGGTGACTTCATCCATTTCTACCTCAATCCCAAAGTTGCCTAGGGTACGTCTGATGATATTTGCGTTAGCTTTGACGTCACCAACGTTTGCTTTGCCGCGATCCCCCTCAAGGAGTGATAGTGGGGGTGGTGTGTAGGCGCCATAGGAAACAGGACGCTTTTTGGTATCGATGACGAGGTCATTTGCAGAAGCGTCGGTGACTTTCATTGGTTCGGGTTTGGAAGGCTTTTGTTCAGGAGTCGGAGCTTCTTTTTCAGGTACAAGCGGCGCATCGTCTTCTTCGTATGAAACTGATTCAGGAGACAAAAGCGCGTCATCAGAGGTGTCTTTTTTTCTAAACAAGTGTTTGATTTGGTCCCATAGAGCAGTAAAGAAAGGGAATAGGTTGGGTGTCCGATCAAAGAAAACACTAAAAGAGCACACAATCACAAACAAGGTGATGATTGTTGCAAAGACACTATCAAATGCGCCGACAAGGGGGATAGAGACAAGTCTCCCTACGATACCTCCGTATGCAGGGTTGCGCAGCGCAAGGAGCGCAAGGAGAAAGGCAAGACCGATTGATCCACTGATGATTTCCCGAGTGGTCACCTCAAACCGTTTGTTGCGAATGATAAAAAATCCTGCAGTACCGAGAGCGAGCGGAACGATGACGCTCCCTGCTCCAAAGAGGCCATAAGAGAGTCTAAATAAAAGAAATCCTCCTACACCAGCGCTCCCTGCCATACCTCCTAGTGTGACGAGTGCGATAAGTATAAGGATAAGCCCAAAGACAACGGGGTTGGTCCTACTGGAAGGTTCTTGTTTGGCTTTTTTCTTGGGTTTCGCCATAGTCAATCGTTATAAGAGTATATCACTCGTCTATACAAAAAACCATTGCAATATAAGGATTATTTGGACACGAGTCGTCACTTGTGGAATGGGTAGGTGTCCCATATACTGTCCGATATAAGTGTCTCATAAAAGACAGTATAAAAGTCACGGACATATGGAAAAAAACCTACAAACAAAAGATGTAAAACCAGCATTCGCATCAAAAGGACACAAGATATCTGCTGCGCTGTATCTCGTGACCAATCATGTCTCTGATACTGATCCTCTCAAGCAGGCACTCCGAACACACGCGGTACGGCTCGCAACGCTCACTGACCAGACGGCAACTGTTGCGGAAGAGATTCTAAGCTTGCTTGAAATCGCAGTACTCGCAGGACTGGTTACACGACAAAATGCACTTCTCATTAGTCAGGAGCTCCTCGCATATCGAGCGATCCAGAGCACCCACAACAGCGCACTGGTTGATTTGTTTACTTCTGATACCCCCCAGACATCATCTATCGGACGCGTAGGTGTGTCGACAAACATGTCTTTTTCTACCAAGTCGTCATATCAGACAATGCCAAAAAACAATATAAATAATGATCAAAAAAATAAAAGACAGTCTGATATATTGTCTTTTATAAATCAGCGCAAATCAGCGGTCATAAAGGACATTGCTGGGTTGTTTCCTGATGTGAGCGAGAAGACGATTCAGCGAGAACTTGGGGTGCTCGTGGACGCGGGCAAGATCACCAAGCGTGGGAGCAAACGCTGGAGCATCTATCTCGCGGTTTCATAAACTATCGTTGTAATAAAAGCTTCGTTGGGGAGTCTCATATTGTAGAGCGGCTTCGCGCACCTTTTTTGCACAAAAGACAGTGGCTCGATATACTCTATGCCATCAGCTCTATATATATGGTCTAAAACCCATATATATGGTAGTATGATATGTCTTTTGATCCCCATTTCTGGGTAACCGGAGTTGGGGGCAAAAGGGAGAGCGAGGCGCCCCTCATACGGGCAACGCTCGACGGCTCGTTGAAAACTTCAAAGCGACTTCACAAAGTACGTTATTACAAGATTTCGACGTGCCGTGATGGTCACGCATTTGGCAACAAGTGCGTGATATATCGGCCTTGTCGACACGGCAGATATGCGGCTCGTTACCGCGCATCTGCAATTAGCTATATATTTGTACGGTGCTCGTAGGGTGATAAAGACCCTCCTGTCTGTACAGACGTCTCGTGCTATATACACAGACGATTACTAAGCATTAATTACACTATGTCTAAAACTTTTAAATTTTTTGTAGGCGTAGCTGCTGCTCTTGCACTCTTTGTTGCAACTTCAGCTTCTGCTGCTTACATGCACACTGGTACCCTCAAAATGGGTTCACGAAGTGCACAAGTTATGGAGCTCCAAAAAGCTCTTAACGCAAACGGCTTCGTAGTTTCTACTACGGGTGCTGGTTCTCCAGGTATGGAATCTATGTACTTCGGTGCAAAGACCAAGGCTGCAGTGATGTCTTTCCAGATGTCAC
>CAYZSX010000009.1:0-22925 GCA_964481155.1 uncultured Candidatus Saccharibacteria bacterium | reverse complement strand
TCTATGTACTTCGGTGCAAAGACCAAGGCTGCAGTGATGTCTTTCCAGATGTCACGTCCTGGTCTCGGTGCTGACGGCGTTGTTGGTCCTCGTACCGGTGCAGCTATCGCAGCACTCGGTGGTGGCTCAACTTCAACTGGCAACCTCCCAGCAGGCTGTACTTCAACTGCAGGATTTTCTCCTGTAACTGGTCAGCCATGTAACGGTGGTTCAACAAACCCTTCAACTCCAACTGCTCTCAATGGAACAGATGGATCTATTGCTGATGTAAGTAAGCTTTCACAGTACAACAACGAAGAAGTTGGTGAAGGAAAGTCAGATGTTATTGTTGCTGGATTTGAAGTAGAAGCAACTAACGATGGAGACATCGCGCTTCGCTCAGTGAAAGTAGTATTTGACTCAACTGGTAACACTACACAGTCAGACAATCTCGATGACTACATCGACGAAGTATCTATCTGGATGGGTTCAAACAAAATCGGATCAGCTGACGTTGATGGATTCAATGAAGACTCATCAGGAAAATACTCAAGAACTATCACCCTCAATAACCCTGTTGTAAAGGCTGATAAGATTGAGAAGTTCTACATCGCTGTTGATGCGGTAAAGAATCTTGATTCTGGAGACATCACTGGTGATTCATGGAGCGTAGGTATTTCAAATATCCGCTTTGTTGATGGTTCAGGTGTTGTAACTACTGACACTGAATCATTTACAACTGGATCAGGTCAAATTGGTTGGGATTCAAGTGGTGATGGTATCGATATCAACTTTGTTGACTACGGTACAGCAGCTGACACTGAACTCAAGATCTCAAAGGATTCAAGTAGTCCTTCATCACAAGTTGTGATGGTTGACGAAGACGACAACACTGACAACGTCCTCCTCTTGAAAGGTAAGATGAAGCTTGAAGGTACATCAGACGTAACTGTTGATGAACTTCCAATCACACTTACTACTGTAGGCGGAGCAAACGTTGCAGCAGTTGCAAACAGTCTTACCCTCAAGATCGGTGGTGAAGAATACACTGAAACTGTATCAATCACTGGCGCAACTTCAGGAACTGTCACATTTGACAACCTCGACTTTGACATCAGTGCTGGTGACACCGTAAACTTCGAAATCCTTGCTGATATCAATGATATCGATGCTGGTAACTTCGATGAAGGTGACACACTTACTGCATCACTTACTTCTACAAACCGCGACTACATTGACGCAGAAAACGAAGAAGGTGATCAGCTCTCTGATTCTTCAGAGAAGTCAGGTACTGCTACTGGTTCTTCAATGGAGTTCCGCAGTGAAGGTATCAGTGCATCATTTGTCTCACAAAGCACAAGTGTAACGACTGGTCAGTCAGCAAACGATGACCTTGGTACATTCAAGATCCAGTTCAAGGTAACTGCTGTTGGTGATACGATCTACATGTCATCACTCGCAGGTACTTCTGGTGCTGCTTCAAACCTCTTTGTAGTTGACCGTTCAGGTACTACTACAACTGGTGGTGTCTCAGGTACCCTCACTATGATCAACATCAACTCAAGTAGTGAAGATGATCTTACTGCAGCTGGTAACTACACTATCGAAGACGGCGAGACTCGCACCTTTGAACTCGTAGCAACTGTTCAGCTTCCTACAGCTGGTTCAGCAGGTCAGTTCAAAGCTGCCCTCTCAACTCTCAAGTGGAATACTAACAACAGTACGACCTACCAGAGTTACACTCAAAACCTCGATTCGTTCAAGACCTCATACGTTGGTCTCAACTAACGACGGTTTAGAGAACAGAAATACGTAAGTATTTTGGCAAAACCACCCCTCGCGGGGTGGTTTTTGCTTTTGAGTAAAAAAGTTATACTGTTTTGTGATATGAATACTAACCTACTAGAACAGGCAAAAAAGCCGATTTCTTGGATATTGAGTGCGTTTTTGTTCCTCACCCCATTTCTTTTGTATGATGGTTATTTGTATGCTGGATCGGCATCACGTGCTGTGACGCTGATGGTGCTTATGTCGGTATTGTCTATAGGGGTTGCTGGTGGTCTTTTGTTTTCTAAACAACGAATACACATCATTAAATCACCGATCGTGTTGGTATCTGCTGCGTACGTACTTGTGGCAGGTATCTCTATGTTTGTGGGAGTAGATAGTTCGATATCATTTTGGTCAAAAGCAACAAGAATGACAGGTTTGTTTTATTTTTCGCACCTTGCGATGTTGTACATACTCTGTACCTGGCTTTTTTTTGATACAACATATACTCGTCAACTCATCAAAAGTTTTGTTTACGGCGCAGTATTTTTTTCTATAGGGTATCTTATAGGACCAGATGGATTCAAATGGATATTTGCAGATAAACCATGGGATGGGTTTACCTTTGTAAACTCGAGTTTTGCAGCTATGTATCTATATGCTGCGTGGATGCTCTGGGTATGGTACATCTACACACAAGAGCCAACAAAACGAGTTTGGTGGCAATACTTACTACTAGTTCTTTTGGTGATACACCCGTCATTTATCAATCCGCTTGTTTGGAAAGGTGATTTTTCAGGGGGTGTTATAGGTGAGTCTTTTGCTTCAACGTATGCACTTATAGCATCCATTGGAGCACTTTTGGTTGCTCAAAGTATTGGCTATATCAGATCGGCAGATCGCCGCAAGGTCGCAACTTTTGTGGTAGTAGGAAGCACTATTATAGCTGTTGCTATCACTACTATATCACTCGTTTCTCGTGATGGTATTGTACAAGGGTTGTATAAATCTCAATCTTCTCTCGCGCGACCTATCGTCTGGGAACTTTCTAGGAGTGCGATAACAGAGCGTCCACTTTTCGGATGGGGTCCTGAAAACTTTGAGCTCGCGTATCAGCAACACTATGACAATAAAGTGCTCGAGGAACGCAATGGTGCAGAGCCATGGTTTGATAGAGCCCACAATATCATCATCGATCAGCTTGTGGATACTGGGTATGTAGGTACCATCGCTTATCTTCTTGTATATTTTGTGGTTATCGGTGGAATGGTTTTTGTAGTGACGCGATCGTCTGATCGTACAGACAGGGTGAGTGCTGTCGTGGTCATGGTTTATATGGTTGGACATTTTGCAGAGCTCCAGACTGCCTTTGATACCTCGATATCATATATACCATTGGCGCTCATCATGGCGCTCGGTACTGTAGTACTACATCGAGCACAATCTCATAGTACACCAGAGAGAAAGTATGAATGGGTACTTAGTCGTCCTACGCAGATAATTGTCGGGGTTGGTATACTTGGATACTTTACCTGGGGGTTCTTTTTTGGAGTAGTACCTATCGTGCAAGCCCAGAGCGCAAATGGTTTGGTGCGGACAGTTGGTTCTACAGAAAAAAGACTCGATGTCTATAGCACTCTTTTTGGTTCACCACTTGATACCGCATCTTTTGTCTGGAGAACATCTACTGATTTTCAGCGAGGCATTGCGGCTGATCCGCAAGTGTTAGCGGATCCTCGCAAGGTTCAAATGCTTATCAAAGAACTTGATGTGTTTGCTGATACTTATATAGATCACATAGCAAAGCACCCGTATGATATACGAGCAAAGATAGCACTTGCAGATATTTATATATATTACCGCCTCTTTGATGTAGACAAACTTATTGATGCGCATAGCATACTTGATGCTGTGATTGATCAAAATCCAAATCTTCCACAACCGTATCGAATGAAAGCGGTCGCATATCTGTATCAAGCCAATTTTGCCGATGCGCGTCTATGGGCACAAAAAGCACTCGCGGTAAACCCTGCTATCGAAGAGACTCAGAGGTTGGCTGAGTATATCGATCGATCGATTCGGCAGTTTCCAGATATTGATTTGTATTTCTTTAGGCAGATCTAACATCTGTATCTAGTATGCGAGTATTTTATTTTCTCACAAAATCAGAAGTAGGCGGAGCACAAACCGTTGTTACAGAACTGCTTGCTGCGCATCAAGGTAGAGGGGACAGTGTTGTGGTGATGGCGCAGGGAAATGGATGGCTTGCCGGAGAGGTTCGTCGTCTGGGGGGTGAGTATGTCGAAAACCGATGGATGAAAAAAACCTACAATCCATTAACCATCATACAAGCAGCTCTACAGTATCGACGATCGGTGAGGCGAGTAAACCCAGATATTATTTCGATACACAATTCCTTTTCAGGAATCATTGGGCGATTGTTTCGCATAAAAGATATACCCATAGTATATACAGCCCATGGATGGGGGTTTGCATACGGGTCTCGTATCATGAAATACCCTGGTCTCTTGCTTGAAAAAATCGCAACCCACTTTTGTGAGGCAGTTGTCTGTGTTGCACAGTCAGATATGCGCATTGCTCGCGCGTACAAGATAGCACCTCTTTCCAAGCTACACCTTATCCACAATGGAGTTGCTGTGGGAGAGTTTGCGCGCAGTCGATCAGATATACCAAGTATAGTGTTTGTAGGGAGGTTTGCTCACCCTAAACAACAAGCATTGTTTGTTACTGCATGCACACTCCTTCCTGAGTCACTCAAAAAGGTGGTGCATATTTCTTTTGTGGGGAATGGTCCACTTGAACAGTCTGTTCGGGTACAAGCTACAGCAAGAGGTCTTGCGAACGTGAGGTTTTTGGGGGCGTGTTCTCGAGAAGAAGGACTCGGGGTAGTAGCGCAATCGTGGGTGAGTGTGTTACTTTCTCAATCAGAAGGCTTTCCGATGTCTCTTATCGAGTCGCTACAGCTCGGTGTACCAGTGGTTGCAAGCGATGTAGGAGGGGTGAGGGAGATTGTTACTGACAATGTTGGTATTCTTGTTCCGAGAGATGCAGTCCCTAGACAGATCGCTGCTGCTCTTGAGCAGGTACTTACCAACAAAGCCTTGCTTGATCGCATGTCTACTGAAGCAAAAACGCATGGACAGCTGTTTTCGGTTAGTTACATGAGTACAAATGTATTTGCATTATATGAATCACTCACCTAAACGAATTCTTATTTTTTCTCTCGCATACTATCCTCGATATATCGGAGGAGCTGAGGTTGCAGTCAAAGAAATCACAGACCGTATCGATCCAAAGATGTACGAGTTTGACATGGTGACGCTCGATCCTGAAGGTCCTCGATACGAAAAAATCGGTAATGTCCATGTTTACAGAATCGGAGGTCGATGGATACACAAAGTAGTTTTCTTGGGCAAACTATATAAGTACATTTTTATTTTCCAAGCTTTTTACAAAGCATGTGTATTGCACCGCAAGCGTCGGTATGACGGCATTTGGTCTATTATGGCAAACTATGCAGGTTTTGCGGCACTCTTTTTCAAACTGCAGTTTCCACGTGTTCCGTTTCTTCTTACTCTTCAAGAAGGTGACCCGATTGCATATATCAAACGTCGCGTCGCGATAGTATATCCACTGTTTGTTCTGATATTTAAAAAGGCTGATCGGATCCAGGCGATATCGCGGTATCTTGCTGATATTGCTCTGTCGCTCGGGTTTACGAAAAAACCAGTAGTAGTACCCAACGGAGTCTCAATCAACCATTTTTCAGTAGAGATATCAGGTGCTCGTCGGATTGAGCTTCGTAGTACGTACGGTTTGTCACCAGATGATGTGGTATTGTGTACAGCATCTCGATTGGTAATTAAAAATGCAGTAGGAGATATCATTGACGCACTTGCATTTCTTCCTTCAAACTACAAACTTGTGATTGCCGGTGTCGGAGAGCTCGAGCCTATCCTTAGGCAAAAAGCATCCCAGTACGGTTCACGAGTCTTATTTATGGGCTTTGTCCCGCATAGTGATTTGCCGAGCGTATTTGCTTTGTCTGATGTCTTTGTGCGCCCTTCGCTTTCTGAGGGCCTTGGTAATGCCTTTTTAGAAGCTATGGCAGCAAAACTTCCTGTTGTAGCGACTGATGTTGGTGGTATTAAAGATTTTTTGTTTGATATGTGTACCGGACTTGTGTGTGAGCCAGCAAATCCAAAAAGTATTGCAGAAAAAGTAAAGATGCTCAGCGATGAATCCCTTCGAAAAACAATTATTGAGCAGGCGCATATACTGGTAGTAACCTTGTATGATTGGAATCAGATAGCGTCGCATATTGAGCATGAGTTTACTGCTCTTACAAGTCATGCTAGGGTAGCCGTATGAAGATACTCTTTGCAACACCATTGTACCCGCCGGATATCGGAGGTCCTGCTACGTACGCCAAACTACTCACCGAACAACTTCCAAAGCATGGGATCGATATACACACCATATGCTTTTCATCTGTAAAAAAATACCCTCCAGGGATACGTCACCTTATCTTTTTTTTGAAAATGATACGAATCGTCTGGCGGTTCGATGTTGTGTTTGCGCAAGATGTGTTTAGTGTAGGGCTTCCTGCCATGCTTGTAGCACTGATTGCTCGAAAACCGCTGTTTGTTCGTGTACCAGGAGACTTTGCGTGGGAACAGGCTCGTGTACAGTACGGAATTGCTGATAGTATTGAAACATTTCAAACCAGGCAGCAGTATCCACTCAAAATACGACTGTATCGTTTTGTTGAGCGTAGGGTTGTTCGGGCTGCGCACATGGTGATGACCCCAAGTGAGTATTTTGCACGTATTGTGGGTGGGTGGGGAGGGATGAAGCCGGTAGTGGTATACAATGGTATCAATCTCGAAGTGGTACGTTCAGGTCACACAACAAACAATCGTACGGAAAATTTTTCTATCATTAGTGCAGGGAGAATGGTTCCCTGGAAAGGATTTCAGGGACTGATCGACACCATGGTCGACCACCCGCAGTGGCGCCTTACTCTTGTAGGAGATGGTCCGGATCGGGATTTTCTCAAGACATATGCACAAACGTGTGGTGTCGCAGATCGTGTGTCGTTTCTCGGCACGTTGCCACAAGAGCAGCTTTGGAGCACGATAGCTGCACACGATGTGTTTGTCCTCAACTCTTCGTTTGAAAGCTTTTCGTATCAGGTGGTTGAGGTGATGGCGCTCGGAGTACCCGTTGTCGCGACTGAAGGATCAAATCTTAAAGAAATCATCACTCATGAACAAGAAGGACTTCTTGTCCCGGCTGGAGATCGGGAGGCGTTATCAGGTGCGCTTTCTCGTATCGCAACAGATCTAGTACTCAGAGAGCGTCTCATAAAACATGCACAAGAAAAAAGCAACATGTTTTCTATACAAAAAACAATGACAAGACTGTTTGAGTTGCTGCAATTTGTATCAAAAGAAAAGAAGCTAGTGCTTATGGGGACAGATCGAAGTGTATTTGATCCGTCTTCTCGCACTCATGCGCGTATCCTTTCGTATACAAATCTTGCCCCCACGGTTATTTTGATTGTCCCGACACTTCGCAGGCTCAATGTACAGCAGTGCGTCTCTTCTACTATCATGATAGTTCCGACAAATAACCGATATCAGTTTGGTTATGTGTGGTCTTTGTTTTGGGAGGTGTTGTTTTACGCAAACTCTAAATCAATTGTTTCTCCACAGGATCCAGTATTTTTGGGAATGATAGGGTATATGGCTGCCAAAATCCGTAGATCAAAGTACTATGTACAGCTTCATACAGATATCTTTTCTCCGTGGTATAAAGGAGGCTCTCTCCGTAGTACGATTGAGCAGAAGTGTGCGCGTTTTGTGCTTATCCATGCTGATAAAATCAGAGTTGTGTCCGAGCGTATCGCGCGTAGCATTGGCTCTGTATCGGCACCTGTGTCAGTTATCCCGATTGTACAGCGTATCAATACGAGTGTCTCGCACCCTGCAGAGAGGGTCGGTACGCCAGTCTTTCTCATGGTCGCTCGAATGGAAAAAGAGAAACATATCGAAGGGGTTATCACTGTTTTTGCGCGATTGTTTCATATATATAAAAGTGGGAGATTGAGTATCGCCGGGTCGGGGACTCTAGAGGCATCTATTCGAAACCATGCAGCACGCTTAGGTGTCAGTAAGGCAGTCGTATTTGAGGGCGCAGTAGATCCGTTTCCTCTCTTTGCCCGTGCTGATGTGTTTGTGCAAAACTCATACTACGAAGGGTTCGGTCTTGCGCTGGTTGAGGCACTTGCGAGTGGGTGCCCTGTTATTAGTACGCGCGTGGGTGTAGCAGAGGAGTTGATACAAGATGGGGTAAATTCGTTTTTGTTTGATGTGGCTGATACCGACAGATTGTATACTCTCATGGAGATCGCGTACCGTGATCCGGAACGTTTGGCAACTATACGCACACGGTTGGTCGGTACCACTATTTCTTCACGGTATACAGATGAAAAGCAATATCTTCAGGCATTGAAAGCGTTTTATGAATGACACTCGATTACTTATTGTTACTCAGGTTGTTGATATGGGTGACCCGACACTCGGGTTTTTTCATGAGTGGGTGCGACACTGTGCGTCTCGATATGCAGAGGTGCACGTAGTGTGTTTACAGCAAGGTATATACGATCTACCGAGCAACGTTTTTGTGTATTCACTCGGCAAAGAAACCAAGCGTGCTTCAAAGATTGTGTACGCATACCGATTTCTTTCGATTGTCGTATCAAAACGAGATAGGTACGATAGCGTGTTTGTTCATATGAACGAAGAGTACGTCTTGTTGGCTGGGTGGCTTTGGAGACTGATGGGGACAAAGGTGGTGCTTTGGCGCAACCACAAACAGGGAACATGGAAAACATGTTTGGCAGTATGGTTTGCAAACACCGTGTGCTTTACGTCGCCAGAATCATTTACGGCTCGCTTCAAAAAAGCGGTACAGATGCCGGTCGGGATTGATACCGATCGGTTTCAGAATCTTCACGGTACCAGGAAAGAACACTCGATTGTGTATGTGGGACGTATTTCTCCTATCAAACATATCGAGTTTTTGATAGATGCAATGGCGATACTTGCTGACCAGGGGGTTTCGTGCAATCTTGATTTGTTTGGAGCAGAACCCGATCCGGAGTATAGAGCATCACTACAAAAACGTATTGAAGCAAAAAAGTTGACCACTGTTTCGTTTAAAGGGGGTGTTTCTCCTGAAGAGCTTGTCTCTGTATACAATCGGTATACTATATGTGCAAACATGACAACAAAGGGGAGTTTTGATAAGACAATATTTGAATCTATTGTTTGTGGAGCGTTTCCTGTTGTTGCAAATACAAACATAGCACCTATTGTACCTATGGAGTACAGGGGTGCTGTTATCTTTGCAGAAGGAGATGCGCAAGATATGGCTCGAGTGCTTGCGACAGTGCTACGTCTCTCGCCTGAACAGCGCCAGTCATGTGTCGATACCATGAGCACACAGATCGAGTCGAAACATAGTCTTTCGGTACTCATAGACCGACTTACACAATTGGTATGAAAAAAATACTGTTTATGATCAATAGTCTCGGTATTGGAGGCGCAGAGCGAGTGCTGGTCGATGATATCAATGAATGTGTGCGTCGTGGTACTGTCGAGGTTCGCCTCCTTACCCTTCGTCCAGAGTCGGAAAAAAGCTTCTCGGGGCAATTGTCGTTGCAGCGAAACTATTGGAAAGTTGTTCAACTAAAAAAACTTTTTGCTATTTGGGGTGTGATACAGATACTTCTATATATATATAGAGAAAAACCAGACCTTATCGTTTCTCATCTATGGTATGCAAATACCGTAGCAAAGATCTGTAAGCTATTTGGAGCGTGCCGAACGGTGCTGACATTTGAGCAAAATGTATACGATACTATTAAGTCCAAAAAATCTTTTTTGCTCGATAGGGTGCTCCAGCGTTTTTGCACGAAAATCATTGCAGTATCTAGTACCGTACGAGACTCTCTCATCGCACACGGTATCGACCAGCAACACATACAGGTTATATACAACAGTGTCGATGTTGAAACATTTTCAAAACCACACCACCTTATAGAGCCGTTGCCGCACCCTAAGGGCACCTTTACGTTTTTGTATATAGGAAGACTTATTCCTCAAAAAAACGTTGAACACCTACTGAGAGCGTTTGTCGAGGTTGAGGGTGCTGTGCTCTATATCGTGGGTACGGGGTATCTTCAGGAGAAACTAGAGGCGCTTGTTGCACAGCTAGGGATTGCGCATCGGGTATATTTCCTTGGTGTTCGCAGTGATATTCCGGCGCTAATGCAAGCGTGTGATTGCTTTGTGTTTCCTTCGCTCTATGAGGGATTTAGTCTGGTGCTTCTTGAGGCGATGGCAAGCCAGATGCCTATCATTATCAGCGACTTTGCTGCAGGCAGAGAAGTCATTGTAGATAATGGTAATGGGATTATTGCAGGACCTACTGCTACTGCATTTGCTGATGCGTGTAGGTGTGTCATGCAAGATGAATCATTACGACATCAAATAGCAAAAGAGGCAAGAAAGACTGCGCAGACGTTTTCTATCAGCCGACACGTTGATGAGATACTCGCGTTTATCAAGTGATGACTGGTAAGGTGCTATAATCCCACAGACACATACGTATGCTTGGAAAGACCGACTGGAATACATATTTGCACGCAATACGAAAACAAGAAATTGCTATTGTTTTCTCGATGCTCAACAATCGTCGATTTGCAAAAGGGCTGGAGCTTGGGGCAGGCGATGGATACCAAACAACCTATCTAACTACTCGGTGTGATGAGTTTGTATCATCAGATCTCAACTTTGATCGGTTGAAACAGGAGTATCGAGTCGAAGGTGCCTCGTATAAAAAACTGGACGCGGACAATCTGGCCGGAGTGTTTCCAGATCGTTCGTTTGATTTTATTTTTTCTTCAAACATGCTCGAACATCTTGGAAATAGAGAGTCTTTTTTGCGAGAGACACATCGAATGCTTACTGATGACGGTATCGCGGTGCACATCGTTCCTGGGCGGTGGATGAAAGTGAGCTACCTCTTTTTGTTTTATCCACACCTATGTACAGTGATACTCGACAGGTTGATCGGAGTGTTTAAGGGCAAGAAGGTGTTGCGAGGGAAGCATAATGCATTTGAAAACAATATCAATACGATAGCTCCTCGTAAAACATGGTTTCAAAAAATATTTTTGCCATCAATACACGGTAACTACGTTTCTCATAGAAGTGAGTTTGTTTCGTGGGGTAAACACAAATGGTTTGATATGTTTACAGTGCATAACTTTTCTGTGGCGGGGTATGCAAAAGGTCCGGTGTTTTCGGGGTACGGCTTCGGCGTACGGTTTTTGCAAAAATGGTTGGGCCGCCTGGGAATGACTTCGGAGCATATATTTTTGCTCAAGAAAATGGATAGTTTTGAGCGCCTTTCTCGGGATCACACTGCAAAAGCGCTCCCGCATGCGTATTTTTATGAACGAGAAAAATTTATCAAAGATTGGATAGGGAAAAAAGATACGTCACGACAATTTCTTCTTGACTTTATCCGTGATGTTGGTGATCCAAAAGATACGCGAGTTCTTGATGTGGGATTTGGGAACGGCATTATTTTGTCTGAGTTTGCTGCGCATGGCGCATACGCATATGGTGTTGAGATAGAAAAAGATTTGTATGAAATAGCAAAACAAATGCTCGAGAAAAGAGGTACCTCGGCACAATTGTTTGTATATAACGGGACACAGTTTCCTTTTGATCAAAACTTTTTTGACTACGCGTACTCGACCAGTGTACTTGAGCATATGTCCTATCCTGATATAGTTATCAAGGAAGTAGCGAGAGTACTTAAGCCAGGAGGTAGGTTTTACTTGTCATTTCCGAACAAGTACAATCTAAAAGAAAGCCATACAGGATTATGGGGGATTAGCTTATTTCCTCGATGGGTAACCAAGGTTGTACTTCGTATCGTTGGGTCAAAGGCACTCGAAGATTGGAATCTTCATTTTATAAGTTTTTTTGATATGAAGCGTATGGCTCACCGTGCCGGACTTAGGTTGGTGATTGATACAAGTGCAAAAACTCCGACTCGACGATTGATCAAAAAAGCACTAGCGCGGCTTGGCATTCATTATGGTATTTTGCTCAAAACAATTATTGTTGTTCTTGAAAAGCCAAAAGAGCGATAAGTATCATGTTTAAAGTAGCTATCATTACACCAAAAGAACATAGTGACTATCTTGTATCCGATGTGATTGACGGAGTACTTGATCTTGCATCATCGGGGGTTCAGATCGAGTGCAGGTTTTCTAAAGGGTATCCGCACCATTTTGGTCTACAAGGAGATGTATGCGAACTAGAAAAGAAAGATTTTATCGAGTATGCACGAGATGCTGATATTATTTTTTTTGGATATCGATACAAAGATGCAGATATAGATCTTGCAAAAAAGATTGATCAATGGCACAAGACGGTGTTTATTGACGGATCTGAGTGTAAACATGACAAACGTTTTGATCCAAGAATCCAACACAATATTCTTACTGATTCATATGATGGCCCAGGAAAGATCCAGTATGAGATGCTTTCAAAATGTGCGCTATACCTTCGTCGGGAAAAGCCGTATATCTCTGGTATCATGCCATTTCCATTTGGTATACAGCGTCGATATCGGGTATACACACCTGATACACGCAAAGATATCGACTTTGTATGTATCTTTGGTCAGGATACCTATCCAGAGCTTCGGGCATATGTCAAAAAAACACTCCAAGAGTTTTGTGCAAAAAATGGTTTTTTATGCGTAACTTCTCACACAAAAGGGTTTGGGTATGACAGTACTAAAGAGGCGGGAAGAGAAGATTTTTACCAGACCCTTGCTCGAGCAAGGGTTGGGATTTCTATTGGTGGTGGTGGCTTTGATACGCTTCGTTTCTGGGAAACACTTGCAAACAATTGTTTACTTATTACTGAGCGTATAGATATTTTCCCACCAGATAGTCAAGCTTTAAGCTACAACCGGATTTTTGAGTGCAACAACTTGTATGACTTCATGTTTTATTTTGAAAAGCTGGGGGCCTTTTTGAAAGCCGGATATCAACAAAGCGCTCTCGAAGAAGAGTATCAGCAGATACTCACGCAACACTCAACTAAGCAAAGATTAACTGAGGTACTCTTTGAGCTTCATACACGAGGTGTGATAGAAACACTTCCTAGTGGTCTTGGGGTCGAACGTAATTAATTGCAGTCAGACCTATCACGATAGCGCCCAAAGATCCAAGCATTTTGCCGATAATTGCTCCGTGCATACCGCCCAGCATTCCTCCAGTGACAATACAGATGATTGATATCGTTGGGTATATGACATTTACAGCAAAGACCCTTCTCCCGTTGTGTGATGTAATAAGTGCGCTCAGTACAAACGATCCGGTGATCCCAAACGCAGACGCAACACCACCGAGATAGCTTGTGGTGAGGGCTCCCATGTATTCAGGAAATACATAGCTAAATATTGTTTTTGCTAGTACTGCGTATACGCCCGCACCAAGTAATGCGAGTGTAAACATGCGAGCTGTTTTTGCAAAAATAATCGCACGCATTTGTGAATGAGAGTATGTCGAAAACTTGGGAATAGCAGCAGTTGTGATTGACCGCAAAAAAGAAAGTGCTCGTTCTGGAAGCTGTGTAGCTATGGCATAGAGCGCGAGAGTACTTGGTCCAAGGAGATGGTAAATAACAATGTTGTCTATGCTAAGCAAAAGCGAAGATGGAATGTTTGAAATACTGAGTTTTTTGACAAATCCAAGATCGAGCTTTTCGCTAGTAGAGAGCCCGTATATTTTTTTTGTATACAAAAAACAAGCGTATACACCAAGCGTATTTGTCAAAAAGTAAACACCAACGAGAGCTATCGGCGATGCACCAATAAGTACAGCAAGGACCATCCCAAGCGAGTAAAATAGTGCGAGAAAAACAGAAACGATAAAAAGCCTTTTGAAGGCACGTTTTCCATTTAAAAACGCGGTATAGCTATTGTAGGTGGCAATAAGGGGGACCGCCACACCTACCATAAGGAACATGCCGGCATAGGCGTTGTTGCCTTTGAGTGCGTAGTAGGTGCTTATAGCTAGACCGAGTATCCCTGCACATATGTTAAAGAGTAGCTGGGGTTTAATTGACGAGAGTAAGACACTTTCTACGCCCTGAGCGGTGCGTTTTGTGATGACCGTGTTCATCCCTGTAAGTGTAAATGCCGATAGAATTGTCGCTATCGAAAGAACAAATTGGTATATGCCAAATGTTTCTTTTGAAAGGAGGTTTGCAAAAACAATAGAAAGAGCAAACGAAATACCGCTCACAGCAAGTGTATTCATCGTTATCCAAAACCCTGAAGATGCGAGATACACCATATCAGTATTTGTAAAACTTTCTGTTCGACGTAAAAATAAAATTATTTTCTTTTTCATTTTTTAAGTATTTAGTGTGTGAAAATAATCTGCAGTGTCTTGAGTACAATACCGATATCGAGGAGCGGGGATTTGTTCTTGAGATAGTAGAGGTCGTATTCAAACTTTTCTTTACTATCGTCTATCGATCGCGCGTAACGGTACTTGATTTGTGCCCAGCCGGTAAATCCCGGTTTGATGGTGTGACGAAGGTAGTAGTAGGGGATCTGTGTCTCGAGTTCGCGTACAAATTCTGGTCGTTCAGCACGTGGTCCGACAAGTGCAATATCGCCGCGGATGATGTTGTACATCTGAGGCACCTCATCAAGATGTGTTTTACGAAGAATAGTACCCACTCTAGTGATCCGAGGGTCGTGAGTATCTGCCCACTTTGCGCCGTTTTTTTCTGCGTCGAGACGCATTGATCGAAGTTTGTATATAGAAAACAGTGTTCCGTTTTTGCCAACCCGAACCTGTTTGTACAGGATAGGCCCCCCATCTTCGATATAGGTAGCAAGTGCTGCGATTGCGAGAAACGGACTTGCGATCAGGAGTACTACGCTGGCACCAATGATTTCAAATACTCGGTAGATAATGCGTGATGCGGTCGTGCTGTGAGTTGTCATGTAGTCGAGCGCTCGTTCATCAGTCATGAGTTCGAGGGGGATTTTGGCAAACATTGTTTCGTACGCCTCATCGAGTGTCAGTGTCTCCGTATGAGTTGTTTGTGCAAATACAAGGAGTGTCTTGGGGTTGATGTTGTGGGCGATGACAAGATCTGCGCGTAGATCAGTGACTGCTGGGACTGTTTCCCAATGAGCAACGATAGTGCCGATGTGTGGATTGTGCACGATCATGTCAGTGAGGTGTTTCATAAGTGAGCTTTCACCAAGCATGATGATGCGTTTGGTAAATCGTGTACTAAAAAGGTGGTAGTATATCCGGCGCCATGTGACAAGAAGTGCAAAGCTCGATACCGCAATAATAGCGAGGTTTGTTTTTGGGGTGATGCCACTTTCAGGAAACAGGTAAAAATAGACTATCCCAAGGAGTGTGTTGAGCGACATCGCTGCGATCATGAGCCCTATCGTGCGAGGGTTTGGGTTGATACGACGGATCGCATAGAGGTCAAAGATAAAAAATACGATAAGCCATATCGCAAAGAGCCAGACAAACTGTGATGCCTGGAGGGAAACAAACGCTCGTTGTGTAGAGAGATCGAATCTGATCGCAGTCATAAGCACAAATGAGGCAACAAATACCGCGATATCACCGACGAATAAGAAGGTCTGTCGAGCTTTAAGCATAGGAAAATTATATGATATTTTTTGATTTTGTAAATATCTTTTCTTTATCTTTTCTTTATCTTGGTTTAGGTAAAATTTTTTTAAATTTAATCTAAAACTTAAAAAACAATGTTATGAAAAAAATGTTCTTTACAATGTTTTGTGTTGCGAGCACAAAATTATCCGCACAAGTTGCTGTTAACTTACCATCAGACAGACCGATTGATCCACTCGCAGCTTTTCAGGTTTGTGGAACTGTTAGGATCGACACACTCCCTGGTAGTCTAAATCCAACACACTTACTTGTTTTAGACGCTTCTGATTCACTGATTCATAGTATTAGGTTGGATTCTTTTGTTGCAAGTATACATAAACCCGCTCCTCTTGTTAGAGTTTACACGATTGATACTATTTGGATAAAACCACCAAACCTTAAATATATAATCGTGGAAATGGTAGGAGCAGGAGGAGGTGGTGGCGGATGTTATAGCTACGGAGGTGGAGCAGGTGCCGCTGGTGGGTATAGTAAAAAACTTATAACCGCCCAGTTTTTAGCACAACAAGAACAGGTATTTGTTGGTTTAGGAGGTTTGGGCGGCGATCCGCAATTTTTAGGTCAGGATGGTGGCACGTCATCTTTCGGTGTTCACTGTTTTGCAACAGGTGGCCAGGGAGGTAGAGCGCAAACCACTATTATAAACGCAACAGAAGGTTCATTAGGTGGAACCGCTTCTGGTGGAGACATTAATCTTTCTGGTTCGGGTAGTGGTGGCGCGGTTGGTTCTGGACAATCTGTTTATTGTGGCGCAGCATCCTTCTTTGGTGGAGGCGCGAGTACTCCTGGTTTAGGATCTAACGGCTTGAATGCCAACGGTTACGGCTCCGGCGGAAGTGGTGGTAATTGCAATGGTAACTTTAACAGAAAAGGAGGTAACGGCGCTGATGGTGTTGTCATTGTGACTGAGTATTATTAAGGTATTTAAAAAGGCGCTTCCGGCGCCTTTTCTATAAGTAAACTAGAACATTTTTTTATCTTTTGTACAGTATGTACACAGCGCGGTCTCGGGTACACTCTAGGAGTATTACTAAGTGGAAATAGATATTTATGGATAACAATACTCCCAAAGAGGCACAGACCTCAGACGTTCGCAAGAAAAACATTTTGAAAATAGCAGGTGCGATCCTTCTCATCGTGGTCATCGCGGCACTCCTGGGTCGTGGTACGAGCCAGAAAAAGGCAGCGGATCAGGCAGTCGATACTGGGATGCCAGATGGATGCAAACCAGGATACCTCTTTAGCGAGACAACCGGTAAACCATGTCCGAAAGATGAAAGCGCGGTTGTGCCCGAGACTCAACCAGTCGGAGTGTCTGCATATGAGGAGGCGATCAGAAGTTATGGTGGCAAGGCGGTACTCATCGGTGCTGGTTGTAAAGCAACACCGCTCACACAAGTACAGACTGTTGGGACGCGTATCTTGATCGCCAACAATGCTCCTGCACAGGTCAAGATCGAAGTCCCGGGTCGCACTCAGATCCTCGATGGATATCACTATTTCACCTATAGTCTCAAAACGGCTGGCGATGTACAGGTCACCTGTAACGGTACCCCTGCAGCGCTTATCAGTGTCAAATAACACCACAGCGGCTCGAAAACCCGGTTGACGAAGCCGGGTTTTCTGCTATAGTACCCATCGTGCAGATCACAGACAGCAGGTCGTCGCAATGACCATAATCCGCCATCTGGCGGACCTGCCGAGGTCGAATATCTCACACATTTATTGTTCACTTACAAAAGGTATGGCAATCACCAAAGACAAAAAAGCGTCTATTGTTGCTTCGTTCCAAGATATGCTCGCAGGTGCGCAATCAATTGCATTTGTGCAGTTCAAGGGACTCACGGTCAAAGAAGCGATCGAACTTCGTCGGAAGCTTCGCGCAGAAGGTGTCTCCTATAAAGTAGGAAAAAAGACTCTTGTAAAGCGTGTGCTCGACGGGATGGGGATCGCGGGAGAACTCCCAGAGCTTGAAGGTGAAATCGCAGTTGCAGCAAGTGTCGATCAGCTCGCCGCTCCTCGTGGTGTGTATGAGTTTCAAAAGACGCACAAAGATCAGGTCACACTGGTCGGCGGCGTGTTTGAAGGAGCATACAAAGACAAGGAGAGTATGATGATGATCGCAACGATCCCTCCACGAGAGGTACTCCTTGCGCAGATCGCATTTCTCCTCAAGAGCCCACTCCAGCGTCTCGCGATCGCGGTCAACGAAGTGGCAAAGCAAAAATAAGCATAATTACTCATTTAAGATATAACGTATGGCAAAATTTGATTCATTTCTCACTGAACTCGAAAGTGCATCAGTGATCGAACTCAATGAGCTCGTCAAAGCTATCGAAGAGAAGTTTGGCGTCTCAGCTGCAGCAGTTGCAGCAGCTCCCGCAGCCGGTGCAGCAGCAGGTGGTGCAGAAGAAAAAGATGCATTCACCGTTGTCCTCGCTGACGCAGGAGAGCAAAAGATTGCAGTCATGAAGGTAGTCAAGGAAGCGCTCGGCCTCGGTCTCAAGGAAGCAAAAGACCTTGTCGATGGCGCTCCAGCAACTATCAAAGACGGCATGAAGAAAGAAGAAGCAGAAGCCCTCAAAAAGCAAATCGAAGAAGCAGGTGGAAAGGTAGAGCTCAAATAACTCACGTTTTACCCCCTTCTCAAAAAAGCCCTAGAAATAGGGCTTTTTTGTATGCCCAGAGAGGGGATTGACATTTTGCGTGAAATAGTATATAATGTATTTAAGAAACTTATTTCAAAACAATAAATAATAAAATAACATGAAAAAACTTATCAGTTTTTTGTCTGTGGTGGCGATAGTCATCATCGGATGTATCTTCGCTTCCTGCAAAAAAGAAATGAAGCAGGATATCCAGCAGGTCAATCAGGTAGTAGCGAAAGCTGAGGCTCCGACCAAGACGTTCATCGGCCACACTACGTTCACAACAAAAGACGGCAAACTTCACAAAGATGTTCCTACCTATGAAGTGAAAAGCCGGGTAGTCTCTGAATACGAACAGGCTGAAGAAATATTGAGCTATGAACGATACGCATTGCCGGTGTTAACGCACCTGGAATCGGTACTGATTGAACGGGCATTTCCACAGCTGGATCTGGCCGGTACATATATCAATTATTACAACAACAATGACAGTGCAGGAGTGTTCTATTACAGGTACAGAACTAATTCAAATATGATGGTGTTGGTGGGACCTGCTCCTTTGGATAGATCACCTCAGCCGAGTATCCGTGAAGAGTTATTTGTAGAGCCTGTGGCAGAAAGCCGCTTTCCAATCGTGATGCGACAAGCGATCACACAGATTCCTGGCGCCGTACCGTCTCGGAGCAATTTGTATCCGATGAATGACACGCTCAGGCTGACAAACTGATTGCCTCGATCCTTAAACACAAGCCGCACCCATTTGGGTCGGCTTTTTTATTTGTTACACCGCACAATCAGCTTGTATGCAAGTACATGCGAGTTTTATACTACAGGCACGTTAATTTAAGTGGAAACTATATGGACATCCTTTCGAAACTGCTCGGCGGTATCCCTCGAGTCAAAATCATGCGTCTCTTTTTGCTCAACGAAGATGTTGGGTTTGAGACAGCAGATATCACTGATCGATGTCGTATCAGTCCAGCACATTCACGTCGTGCAGTCTCGCAGCTTGCAGCGATGGATCTTATTATCAAACGCAGTTTTGTCAAAGAACTCACCAATCCTCGCTCTGGCAAAGTCACCAAAAAGCGAGTACAAGGCTGGTTCCTCAATCCGTCGTTTCCGTACATCAATGAGCTTAGACAGCTTTTGGTAGAAGGGGAGTTTTTCAAGCATTCTGATATCGCCAAACGGTTCAAACCAGCAGGACGTATCCAGCTCCTCGTGGTGAGCGGTATCTTTATCCAAGACTCTGAGAGTAGGCTCGATCTCCTCATCGTCGGGGACAATCTCAAGAAAAACATCATCCAAAAAACCGTTTCGGTCCTCGAGAGCGAGCTCGGCAAAGAGCTCTCATACGCAGTATTTGAGACCGCTGACTTCAAATACCGGGTGTCTATGTATGACAAACTGCTGCGAGACGTATTTGATTTCCCTCATGAGGCGCTCATCGCAAGCAAGGAGTTTGCAATGTTCTCTGTACCAAACGCGGTCCGGTAGTGGTATACTTGGAGCAATACTGTCGGACGGGTACCACAGTAGGTATTAGTTCAATGCCCGAGCGTAACGCGCTAGATTAATTTCACAATATTATGCTCATACAATCATGGAGCCAAGTATTCTTGCTCTCACTTCAAGGCCTTTGGTATGGCTTTATCGAAGTGTTCCCACGGATACTTTTGGCGATCATCATTTTCATTATCGGATGGATCGTTGCAACTACCCTTGGCAAACTCGTCATGATGGGAGTCGACGCGCTCAAGCTCGACCGCGCATTCAAAAACACTGGTGTTGATGAAGCACTCGGTCGCGCAGGATGGAAGCTCCACATTGGTGCTATCGTTGGGTGGCTCGTGAAGTGGTTCATCGTACTCGCATTTCTCAAAGCATCACTTGACCTCCTTGGTCTCGTTGGTGTCTCTGGATTCTTGAGTGCGATCTGGTACTACATCCCACAAGTCTTTATCGCAGTACTCGTCCTCGTTGCTGGTACGATCCTTGCAGACTTTGTTCGCAAACTCATCGCAGGTAGTGCTGCAGTTGCAAACATCCGTTCTGCAAAGATGATCGGTAGCATCGCATACTACGCGATTTGGATCCTCGCACTCGTCACTGCACTCGACAAACTTGGCATCTTTGGCTACTTTGGCCAGATCCTCTTTACCGGACTTGTCGTGATGATTGCACTTGCGCTCGGACTTGCATTTGGTCTTGGCGGCAAAGAAGTCGCAGGAAAGTGGCTTGCTCGTGTATCAAGCGATCTCTCAGGCGGTCACCGCGAATAATCTCGCACTCTGACCTTCAAAACCCCCTCAGTGATGAGGGGGTTTTGTTATAGAGGGCATCCGTGCTTGACACCAAAAAGCTCTTCGTATACAATGTCCCCACTTATGAAGTTTTCTACGAAAAACCAATCGTAACGGCGTCAGCCCAAGCTATTGGATTGCCGCCGCAAGGCGGTTTTTTCGTCAAAAACCAATCAATAAGTATCGTTGTTTAACAACAGCATCCTGTCCCTCTTTGTTATCTTCACAAAAGCTAACTGCAGGAGAGGAGACAGTAGTACTCTACATGAGCCGAGCGGTCGGAGCATGTACGGTACGATCCCGAGCGCTTCTCGGAGAGAGAGCGCTCGGGCATGATTTCTAGATTTCCTAATAGGAAATTTAAGAGCATATGGTGGATGCCTTGGCTCTACATGGCGATGAAAGACGCGAGCGGCGGCGATACGCTTCGGGGAGGTGCCTACTAACCTTTGATCCGGAGATCTCTGAATGGGGAAACCCGATAGAGTAAACCTCTATCACCTGCGCACATAAGTGGCGCGGGAGCGAACCCTGGGAAGTGAAACATCTCAGTACCAGGAGGAACAGAAAACAATGTCATGTATATGATGATATTCCCCCAGTAGCGGCGAGCGAAAAGGGAACAGCCCAAACCGGTCTAACACTGAGTGTGTGAAAAATGTATTTATACACGATTCATACACTCTGTGTTGGACCGGGGTTGTAAGGCAACAGTGTCAATTTATTGAGAAGAGTTACAAAGTGTATGTATAGGATAAGCTGTTGGAAACCAGCACGATACAGGGTGATAGTCCCGTGTTCGAAATGCATATACCTCTTTTACTGTTGTTCTTGAGTACTTCCGGACACGAATAGCCGGGAGGAATCTACCAGAACTAACTGGTAAGGCTAAATACAAGGTAGAGACCGATAGTGAACTAGTACCGTGAGGGAAAGGTGAAAAGTACTCCGAGAGGAGGGTGAAATAGAACTGAAACCATATGCTTACAAGGAGTCGGAGCGGGTATTTATATCCGTCACGGCGTGCCTATTGAAGAATGAGCCAACGAGTTAATGTGTGCGGCTTGGCTAAGGGGTAAAACTCCGGAGCCGTAGCGAAAGCAAGTATGAATAGTGCGTAATTGGTCGTACACATTAGACCCGAAGCCAGGTGAGCTATCCATGAGCAGGGTGAAGTTTGTCGAAAGACAGATGGAGGCCCGAACCGGTAGATCGTACAACGTATTCGGATGACTTGTGGATTGGAGTGAAAAGCTAATCGAACCTGGTAATAGCTGGTTCTCTCCGAAATAGCTTTAGGGTTAGCGTCACGTGTTCCCTTTGGGGGTAGAGCACTGGAAAGTTTCGACAGGGAGCAATCTCGCGACACTTATCAAACTCCGAATACCAAAGGTTAAGAACGTGGCAGTTAGTCTACGGGGGCTAAGCTCCGTCAGACAAAAGGGAAACAGCCCAGATCTCTATATAAGGTCCCTAAATATATGCTCAGTACATCCTAAGGATGTGAGATTTCTCTGACAATGAGGAAGTTGGCTTAGAAGCAGCCATCTTTTAAAGAAAGCGTAACAGCTCACTCATCGAGAGATCTTGCGCCGCAGATAATCGGGGTTAAGCGTAGTACCGAATTTGAGGGCTTGTAGATTTCATAAAGGAAGATATACATGTCCGGAAGTACTCCATGACAAACTATCGTGGGGTGGGAGCTAATTACTCCCCCGGACACCAAATTAAAGTATTGAAGTTACATCTTCCTTCTTTTATGAAATCTATAAGCGGTAGGAGAGTATTCTGCTCAGCTGTGAAGGCAAAGGCGTGAGCCATGCTGGAGCGTGCAGAAGTAAGAATGTTGGCACAAGTAACCGCAAGTCGGGTGAGAAACCCGGCCGCCGAAAGACTAAGGTTTCCTGAGTAACGGTTATCGTCTCAGGGTTAGTCGGGGCCTAAGGCAATGACGAAAGTCGCAGCCGATGGACAGTGGGTTAATATTCCCACACTTCTGTTGTATTCGATGGAGGGACGAAGGGTAGTAACATATGCCTCTTATTGGATTGAGGTAGACGTATCGCGTGCGCGAGATAGGTAAATCCGTCTCGCATCAGCATCAGGTACGGCTCGTGCAAAGCTACGGCTGAGCGAAGATATGTGAGCACGCTTCCGAGAAAAGCTTCTAAGATTAGTACAACAGAACCCGTACCGCAAACCGACACAGGTAGTCAGGTCGAGAAGACCAAGGCGAACGAGTGAGAGATCCCCAAGGAACTCGGCAAAAAAGCAGCCGTAACTTCGGGATAAGGCTTGCCGGCAGCAATGTCGGCCGCAGCGAAAGTATTCCTGGCAACTGTTTATCAAAAACACAGCTCCCTGCGAACT
>CAYZSX010000008.1:0-27247 GCA_964481155.1 uncultured Candidatus Saccharibacteria bacterium | reverse complement strand
TATATGCCAAGTAAAAAAGACACAGCAAAAAAGGATGAGGGACACATCGTAGTAAAGGGGGCGCGCACTCACAACCTCAAAAACATCTCGCTTGAGATCCCTCGTGGGACGATGACTGCGATCACGGGGCTTTCTGGATCGGGCAAGAGCTCGCTCGCATTTGATACGATCTTTGCCGAAGGGCAGCGTCGGTATGTTGAGAGTCTGTCGTCATATGCGCGGCAGTTCCTCAATCAAATGCCCAAGCCTGACGTCGATGAGATCTCGGGACTCTCACCAGCGATATCGATCGATCAAAAATCTCGCTCCAACAACCCGCGCTCGACGGTCGCAACGATCACCGAGATCTACGACTACCTCCGCGTGCTCTATGCACGCGTGGGCAAGGCATACTGTCCGGTTTGTGGGACCAAAGTAGAGAAGCTCTCACCCGAAGAGATCAACACGTTTATCATCGCCAAGATCAAAGAAGTCGGCAAAACTGCAAACAAAAAAGTGATGGATGTCGCGTTCAACGATACACGCATCCAGATCTATGCGCCGGTCGTCCGTGGACGCAAAGGTGAGTACTACCAACTCCTCTATGATCTCCTCGGCAAAGGATTTGCAACGGTGCGTGTGGATGGACAGATCCATCAGCTCCGTGAGCGCATCGAACTCAAAAAAAATGACAAACACACGATCGAAGTACTCGTCGATGAGCTTGCGGTGCATGAGTTCAAAGACAATCCGCGCGATGCGGAGCTTCGTCTCGCGGAGGCTGTCGAGAGAGCACTCCTTGAAGCAGAGGGGCTTGTGCAGATGGTGATCGGTACCTCAGAAGACTTTGAAGTACAAACCCAGCCGATCCAAGAATTTCTCCTTTCGTCCAAGTTTGCATGCCCCAACGATGGATACAGTTTCCCCGAGATCGAGCCACGACTGTTTTCTTTTAACTCACCGTACGGTGCGTGTCCGGAATGTAACGGTATCGGGACGAAGTTTTTTGGTGGGACAGAGCCCTGTGAAGTCTGTGGCGGCAAACGACTCCGCCCCGAAGCGCTCAATGTGTTTCTCGAAACCGCAAAAGCCAAGATCAATGTGGTTGACCTCACAGCGTTTTCGGTGGAGGAAGCGTTTGATTTCTTTGCATCGATGAAACTCTCTGCAAAGGATCGCGAGATCGCCAAAGCGGTGCTCAAAGAGATCGAAGATCGACTCACGTTTCTCCTCAATGTCGGACTCGAATATCTCGCGCTCTCTCGTACTGCCAACACGCTCTCCGGTGGTGAGGCGCAGCGTATCAGACTCGCATCACAGCTTGGCTCGAGACTGGTCGGTGCACTCTACGTGCTCGATGAACCCACGATTGGTCTTCACCAGCGCGACAATGAACGCCTCATCAAGACACTCGAAGATCTCCGTGATCTCGGCAACACGATCCTCGTCGTCGAACATGACGAAGACACGATTCTCGCGTCAGACTTCATCGTCGAGATCGGTCCCAAAGCAGGGATCCATGGCGGGGAAGTGATCGTCGCTGATTACCTCCAGCCACTCCTTGCTGCCAAGAAAAATACGAGTGGTTCTCGCACGCTCGCGTACTTGCGCCAAGATGAAGTGATCGAAGTACCCGAGAAGCGTCGTGACCAAGATCGCGGAGCACTCAAGATCGTCGGTGCCAACCTCCACAACATCCACAACCAAAACATCGATCTCCCACTCGGACGCATGATCGCGATTACGGGAGTATCGGGATCGGGTAAAAGTACCTTTTTGTACGATATCTTGTACAAAAACCTCCAAGCACGCCTCGAGCGCAAAATGCGCAGCGCGCAGACGTATCACTGTGCGTCGTTTACCGGATCGGAGTATCTCACTCGTGCGATCATGATCGATCAGTCACCGATCGGTCGTACGCCGCGGTCCAACATCGCAACCTATACCGGTGCGTTCACACATATCCGCGAACTCTTTGCTGCAACTGATGAAGCGAGACTGCGCGGATGGAAAGTCAACAGGTTTTCGTTCAATGTGAAGGGTGGTCGCTGTGAAGCGTGTGAAGGAAACGGTGAAATCGCGGTCGAGATGCACTTCCTCCCAACGGTATACGTGACGTGTGATGTCTGTGGTGGCAAACGCTTTGACAAAGAAACGCTCACCGTCAAATACAAACGCAAAAGCATCTACGATATCCTCCAGCTCTCAGTCGAAGAAGCACTTGAGTTCTTTGGCGATATCCCCGCGATCTACGATCGGCTCAAGACGCTCAGCGATGTCGGACTCGGCTACGTGAAGCTCGGGCAGTCAGCAACGACACTCTCTGGTGGTGAGGCGCAGCGCGTCAAGATCGCAAGTGAGCTCTATCGACCATTTCTCGAAAAGACCATCTACCTCCTCGATGAACCAACAGTGGGACTGCACTATGACGACGTCAAAAACTTGATCGGTGTCCTCAACAGACTGGTTGCCAAAGGCAACACGGTCGTCGTGATCGAGCACAACCTCGACCTCATCAAGTGCGCGGATTATCTCATCGACTTTGGTCCTGAGGGTGGTGTACATGGTGGACACATCGTCGCAAAGGGGACTCCTGAAGACGTCGCCAACAATCCCAAGAGTCATACCGGGCGCTACCTCAAAAAGCTCGTCTAGTATGCTATAGTACTAGTCTATGGATTTCTCGACCTTTCGCTCATGGTTTGACGAGCGGTTTTCGACGTTGCTATCGGACAAGATAGCCGAGTTCACTTCCTATAGTGCAAGTACCGAGGTCGCACATATCGCATCATATGCTCGCGATGTCGCCCAGGGTGGCAAGCGATTTCGCCCATACCTCGTGTACCAAGCACTTCTACCACAAGACCCCGAAGCGCACAGAGAACTCTTTGCTGCAGTTGAGCTCCTCCATGTGTTTGCACTCATCCATGACGACATCATGGACGACGGCACCGCGCGACATGCAGTCACGTGTCCCCATCGACATTTCACCAAGCGGTACCATCACACTCGTATTGGAGAAGGAGTCGCGATACTGCTCGGCGATCTCGTGTATCAATGGAGCTACGAATGTCTGCTTGCATACTGCGCGCAGCATCCGAAAGTGGGCGCGCGACTCCTCGAGATATATGGCGAGCTCGTGCGTGAAGTGACCCATGGTCAGATGATCGATGTGATTTCGCCGACACAGCCACTCTTTGACGAAGCGCTCATCACCCAAAAGATGTATCTCAAAACTGCGCGGTACTCATTTGTCCAGCCGATGCGGCTCGGGTTTGCAGCTGCGGAGACACTCGATCAACATCATGAGTTTGCCGAAACGTTTGGTCGTGCGCTTGGGCTCATGTTTCAACTCCAAGACGATCTCATCGATGTGAGTAGTGAAAGTGACAAATCGACATTTCTCGATATCGAAACAAATCAGCAAACGATACTCTCGTGGTATGTGCAGTCAAAGGCTGATCCACGCGATGTGGCGCGATTCGTCTCGTATCTCGGTACTCTGACGACACTAGAAGCGCGTAAAGACATCAGTCAGATCCTGACCGACAGCGGTGCTCGTGCGTATGTCGTGTCGCTCATCGACGGGTACTATGCCGATGCGTGTACGTGCGCAGGAGATACACCGTGGCGTGCTGTAGCAGATATGGTCTATACCCGTACCAAATAACTATGCTTACGACTGCTCGATCTATCATCAAACACTACGGCACTGGTTACTACCGTGCTACCTTTTTGTTTCCCAAGAAAATACGCGAAGCAGTGTGGACGCTGTATCAGTTTGTCCGCCTCCCCGATGAGATCGTCGACAACCCGACTACCCAGAGCGGTGCAGATCTCGATGCGTGGATACAAAGCTGGAAGACTGCAGTAGAGACGCATAGTACTGATAATGATACATTTCGATCTTTTTTGCCTATCATCGATGCGTATCAGATCCCGGTAACATACACGTATGACTTCCTTGCGGCGATGCGCCAAGATCTGACCAAAGATCGATATGAGACATACGAGGATCTTGAGCAGTACATGCATGGATCCGCGACAGTCGTCGGGTATATGATGAGCTATATCATCGGCTATCGAGGAGACGCACTTCCGTATGCGCGAGCTCTCGGTGAAGCGTTTCAAATGACGAACTTTTTGCGTGATATCAAAGCAGACTATGATGAGCGAGGACGGATCTATATCCCGCTTGAGGACATGAAGCAGTTTGGAGTGACAGAAGCACATATCCGTGAGGGTATCGTCGATGATGCGTGGCGCGCGCTCATGCAGTATGAGATCAATCGAGCGCGCGCCTTGTACGCGCATGGTATCGCAGGGATCCCGATGCTCAGCCCGCATGGGAGAAAGGCAGTCTATGCAGCAGCACTTATTTATAAAAAAATCTTGGACAAAATAGAGGAACAGGGTGGTGATGTATTTACAAAACGGTTGGTTGTAAGTCCATTTCAAAAGACTGTGTTACTATGGAAAGCACTATGGAGCAGAAATCAGTAATCATCATCGGTGGCGGGATCGGCGGGCTTGCGCTTGCTGGTATGCTGGGCAAAGCTGGCTACACGGTCACGATCGTAGAGAAAAATGACTCAGTCGGTGGGCGTGCGCGGATCTTTCAGCAAGACGGGTTTATGTTTGATATGGGGCCGAGCTGGTACATGATGCCGGATGTGTTTGAGCATTTTTTTGACGTACTCGGAGAAGATATCAAGGAGTACTACACACTCGAGAAACTATCACCTTCGTACCAGATCACACTCAAAAGCGATGGCAAAAGCTACAAGTTTTATGCGGACATGGAGAAAAACAAGGCGCTGTTTGATGAGATCGAACCAGGATCCGGGAAAGTGCTCGAAGATTTCTTGAACCAAACAAAGTGGCAGTACGAGCTTTCCAAAGCTGAGTTTATGTACAAAAACTACAACTCCATTCGCGACTTCATGACACTGCGGGTGATGCGCCAAGGTGCAAAGCTTCCACTCTTCAAAAAGCAGCGCGACATCATCAACAAAAAGTTTAAAAGCGAGATCCTTCGCAAGGCGCTCCAGTATCAGACGGTGCTGCTCGGAACTGCGCCTGGAGATACGCCTGGTATCTATACACTCATGAACTACGTCGATCTCGTGCTCGGTGAATGGTATCCAGACGGCGGCATCCGTGCAGTACCAGGATCACTCGAAGCGATCGCGCGCAAGTACGGCGCAGACATCAAGACAAGCGCTCCTGTACAAGAAATACTCATCGAAAACAATGTTGCCAAAGGAGTACGACTCGAAAGTGGGGAAGTACTCACCGCTGACATCGTCGTCTCCAACGCCGACGTCGCGCATACCGATATGAAACTCCTTCCCAAAGACTACCAAGTGAAGTCTGAGAAGTATTGGAATTCCCGCACACTTGCACCGAGTGCGTTCATTCTTTACCTCGGAGTGAAGGGTAAACTTCCACAGATGGAGCATCACAACCTCCTCTTTACCAAAGATTGGGAAAAGGGATTTGGAGAAATATTTAAAGACCCCGCATGGCCACAGGATCCATCGATGTATGTGTGCATGCCATCCAAGACTGATGCAACTGTTGCACCAGAGGGACACGAAAACCTCTTCGTCCTCGTACCGATCGCTTCAGGACTTGAGTACACTGATGACTTTGCGAAAGCATATGGCGACAAAGTGATCGCAGAGATCGCGCAGTACTACGGCATCCCAGACCTCGCGGATCGGATCGTCGTACGCCGCTCATACAGCGTCCGAGACTTCATTGCAGACTACAATGCATTCAAAGGCACCGCACTTGGACTCGCACATACGCTCGGCCAGACCGCTATCTTTCGTCCCAACAACGTGCACCCCAAAGTCAAAAATATGTTTTATGTCGGCGCTGGCACCAACCCTGGTATCGGCATGCCGATCTGTCTCATCAGCGCCGAGCTTGCATATAAGCGTATCCAAAATATCACACACCCATTTCTGTTGGAGAAGATATAAAAAATAGCGTGATCAATAAAGATTCACACTATTTAAAAATTAGCTGACTCACGCCTTAATTCTTCCTGGTAAATACTTCAGAAAGATCACCATTACATAGACGAACAAGTCCAGACCTGCGTGCCACATTAGTTTTAAACTATACGGAAGTGTTTCGCTATACTTAAACCATATGAGAGAAGAATCATTTAAGCCTTCTCGTGAAGATGCTGCTTTTATCATATCAAGTAACAGGATTCCGATCGGGAGAGTTAGGAGTATCGTTCTACTGATTTCTTTACCCCCAACTGCCAACACAATTAACCCGGATATAATAATGAATGATGATCCTATCAGAATAGTTTTGTACCAATCTGTCATTCGACTCCAGTTTGTTGCAAGGTACTGAATAGTCATTAATACGATAAGCATCACAAAGCAAAAAGCGAGGATTTTACCAAAGAATGTTATTTTCATAAAAAGAAGGTTTTAATTTACCATTACATTATGACATATTTATTTAAATGTCAATCCCTTCCGAAACGGGATATACCTACCAGATATTCTTCGCAAAAAGCTCCATGGAGACGATTGCGCCGATGATGGTGTTGATGAGTGGAAATCGGGTATAGAGTTTAAAGAGTGCTTCGTCAGTAGTCGCTTTTGTCGAGCGCCACATAAAGTATGAGAAGGTTAGTCCACCGATGATACTTGCCACTGGGATGATATCGCGTACGAGATATGCTGCGAGGATGTAGAGGAACCAGCAGAGATAGATCGTGCTTTTTGCGCCGATCATGATCGCAATCGTCCGGAGGCCTGCTTGAAAGTCTGCCTTGATATCAGGGACTGCACTGTACGCATGCATCGCGACCGCCCAACATATGCCGGCAATCACTCCAACAGTAGGGAAATCTGTGCCCCCTGCAAGATAGTACCCAAACACACCGGTTGCGACGTAGTGTCCCGCAGAGAACAGTGAGTCGAGTACCGGACGAACCTTGGCGCGGATCGGATACGCAGAGTACATACTTGCAAAGAATACGAATGCAACAAATGAGAGAATGAGTGATGTTGTGAGTGGTACAAAAAAGAAAAAGGGAACATTGGTGAAGATGATCCATCGCCAGAGGGCGCGGCTTTTCTCGGGACCAACGAGGGCTTCGTAGGCATCGTCACCCTTTTTGGGGTTGAGTTTGTCGGTCTCGTAGTCGTAGATGTCGTTGATGCCGTAGATGAGGATGTTGGCAGGGATGAGGAAGTAGACCGCAAACACCCAGTACCGCCAGTCTGAGAAAAAGGCAAAACCCTGAAGCGCTGCCACGGTGCCGACAAGCCCAAAGGTCGCCGCTTCGTAGAGCCAAAAGCGAGGGCGGGAGATACGCAGGACTTCACGCAAGTTCATAGTACAATAGTACTCTATGAGCAAGCAGAAGTCGATCGGCATCCATATCTTTCGCAGGGACTTGCGCCTCGAGGACAACACTGCACTTATTGCACTTGCTCGCGCGGTCGACGAGATACTCCCCGTGTTTATCTTTGATGAAAGACAGGTCGGTGAGCATCCGTATCGGAGTGGACCAGGACTTCAGATGCTGTGCGAGTCACTTGCTGACCTTGACCAAGCCCTTCGCGAAAAGGCAGGTGCGCTCCATGTGCGCATTGGTGTAGCGGAGGAAGTGATGAAGCAGCTCATCAAAGAAGTAAACCCGACCGCACTTTCGTACAACAAAGACTACACACCGTTTGCACAAGCGCGTGATATGGCAATCGATGGAGTGTGCGAGAAGCACGCAGTCAGCGTCATTGCCGAGCATGATGCGACGCTTCACGCACCAGGCACTGTCGTCACCAAAGACGGCAAACCATATAGTGTGTACACCCATTACCGTACAGCAGTCGAGGCGCTCCCGATCCCAACTCCAGCCAAACTACCATCAAAGATTTCTTTTATGACGCATACACACGGGCAAGACCTCGCGCATATCACTGCACGACTTGTCTCAGAGAAACAGTCGCTGCGGGTGCAAGGCGGCCGCACACATGCAAAAGAGCTTCTTAAAAAACTCGTGCACAAAGGTGCGTATGCACAGGAGCGAGATTTCCCCGCGATCGATGGTACATCACTTCTGTCCGCGCATATCAAGTTTGGGACGCTCTCGATCCGCGAGATCTATCATTATGCACAGCTCCACATGCCGACACCGACGACGTTTTTGCGAGAGCTCTTGTGGCATGACTTTTTCACGACCGTATCTGCGCTTGCACCACATGTCTATACTGGTGCATACAAGAAAGAGTTTGATGCGCTCGAGTGGGATACCGATAAAGAAACATTTGAGAAATGGAAAAAGGGAGAGACCGGATTCCCTATTGTCGATGCGGGGATGCGCGAGCTTCGAGCGACAGGCTACATGCACAACAGGGTGCGCATGATCGTTGCGTCGTTTCTCATCAAAGACCTCCATATCAACTGGCAGTGGGGTGAGCGGTATTTTGCACAGATGCTCACGGACTATGATCCCGCGGTCAACAACGGCAACTGGCAGTGGGTTGCTGGTACCGGCTGCGATGCGTCCCCGTGGTTTCGCATTTTCAACCCGTGGCTGCAACAAGAGAAGTTTGATGCAGAGTGTGTCTACATAAAGAAGTGGGTTCCTGAACTTGCAGATCTGAGCCCTAAAGAGATCCATGATACACAAGGCGCTGCGCGGATACTCGCAGGGTATCCTGCACCGATGTGTGATCACAAAACTGAGGCACAAGAAACAAAGCGACGCTATAGCAAAGTGTAGAAATGAAACCACCCCTACGATGAGGGGATGGTTTTTTGAGCAATACTTTTTTCGTGGTGATAATCAACACTGTGCGCGTTACATGTTCTCTCTCGGTTCTTTTGTTGTTTTTCGAATGATCAAATGTAAGCGTTTGTTTTTTGATTACGTACCGAGTGTTGTGTGCTGGTGCAGAAAAAGATTTTTGTGTCTGATACCATACTCCGAGCACACTGAGGCTGAGGGCTGTAAGTAGGATTTTCATGAGCGTTTGTTTTTGTGTATGATACGCTTCTTATATGACAAGTCAACAACTCGCCAAAGCACGCTTGATCTGGAGTGCGATCGGGTCCGTACTGCTCAAGAAATACAAACGAGACAAAACGTTTCTCGATTACACAACTCCGTGGGAGCTCCTCGTTGCAGTGATACTGTCGGCGCAGACGACTGACGAGCTCGTAAACAAAATCACCCCAGCATTGTTTAAAAAATATCCCACTGCACAAAAGCTTGCAGCAGCACCGATCTCAGATATCGAGCCGTATGTGCAAAAGGTGAACTATTTCCGGATGAAAGCTAGCTACCTCAAGAAGACAGCAGAAAAAATAGTTAAAGACTTTGATGGCAGCGTCCCGCTCGATATCGACAAGCTTCAAACACTCTCTGGTGTCGGGAGGAAAACTGCGGTCGCAGTTATGACCAATCTTGCGCCAGAGCCGTACGGCATACCGGTCGACACACACGTGATACGCTTTGCCAAGCGATTCAATCTTTCCAAACATACTGACGCATCAAAGATAGAACAAGATCTCATGCAGATCATCCCCAAGAAAGATTGGAAACGTGCTGGTTATGCGATCAAAGAGTATGGTCGCAAAGAAGGAAAGGCGAGAGGGTATACAAAAGAAGAGGATCCGCTGGTAAGAGTTTTGGGAAAATAAAAAAGCGCTTTTTTGCAAAAGCGCTGGTAAGGTTTATTGGTTTTGATTACGATCTATCCGAAAGAGCGAAATAATCCAGTGAAAAGTAAGAATATTTGCAACTGCCAGGACGATGCCAATTGAGACGCATATAACTGTTACTTTGTTCCAGTGAGTAGTTTCACTTATAAAACCAAGAGATGCTAAAAAAAACAGAAAGGAAAATCCTGTATCTTTTCGGATAAACCCAAAACCTACACGTAAACAATTCCACGGTAAGGTAAGAAAAAACATTACAATTTTTTTCATAAAAAGGGTTTTATGTTATAGTACCTCTTATTTATGATTCGTCAAGATTTCGACAACCTCAATATCCCCGATGTGCCCGGTGTGTATGAATGGCGAGGCATGGATGGCACGATACTTTATATCGGCAAGGCAACGAGTTTGCGCGATCGCGTGCGGTCATACTTTGCGCCTGACGTGATCAAAACCCGTGGTGCGCATATCGTCGATATGGTGTTTAAAGCCTCGACCATCACGTACCACGAGACGATGAACGCACTCGAAGCCCTCATCCTCGAGGCAAACCTGATCAAGAAACATCAGCCGTACTACAACACCAAAGAAAAAGACGACAAAAGTTTCAACTGTGTGGCGATCACGCGCGAAGCATTTCCACAACTTTTTCTCGTCAGGCAAAAAGACATCAATACCAAGACAAAGACTGTCCGTGTCCCACGGAGCGCACAAACAGTGTCTTATGACGCAGTATATGGCCCGTATCCGAGTGGGAGCGCTATACGCGAAGCGCTCAAACTCTTGCGCAAGATATTTCCGTTTCGTGATATCGCATCGAGCAAAAAAGATAATACTGCGTTTTATCGACAGATCGGACTTGCGCCAGATACGTCGTCGACTGAGGCCGGCAATCGCTACAAAGAAACGATCACTCGGCTCAAGCTCATATTGGGGGGCAAGCTCCGCACACTCATCGCGCAGCTCACGCGGGATATGATGCGCGCGGCAAAAGCCGAGCGGTTCGAAGAAGCACAAGAACTCAAAGGCAAGGTGTTTGCACTCGAGCATATCCAAGACATCTCGCTCATCAAGCGTGATCTCGTCTCAAGCGAGGGAGGATTTCGTATCGAAGCGTACGATATCGCCCATCTCTCAGGCAAGCAGATGGTGGGCGTGATGACGGTCGTCGAGGACGCGATCGCGCGCAAAAGCGACTACCGTAAGTTTATCGTGCGAGGCTTTGATAAAGCCAACGATGCTGGTGCACTCCGTGAAGTCCTTACACGTCGACTCGCGCATACTGAGTGGCGATACCCTAATGCGATCGTTGTCGATGGCAACACCATCCAGATCAATGTCGCCCGCGAGGTGCTTGCAGCTGCGCAGCTCGAGATCCCGATCATCGCAGTCACCAAAGACGCTCGCCACAAAGCCAAAGCACTCGTCGGTGATACGACACTCATCAATGAAAATAAATACGCAATCCTTCTCGCCAACAGTGAAGCGCATCGTTTCGCAATAGGATTCCATAAAGACAGGAGACGAAAGGCGATGCTATAATATCTGCATCATGCAACGCATCGGTATACTTCGCGGAGGGATAGGTGATGAATATTTCATGTCACTTGCAAGTGGCACGCGCATCATGCAAGCACTCCAAGCAGAAGGATTTCAAACGGTCGATATGCTCGTCGATCGCGAAGGCGTGCTTCATATCAAAGGACTCCCCGCAAATATCGCTGATAGTAAAGAGCATATCGATATGGTATGGAACACACTCCACGGCGCACTCGGGGAGAGCGGTGATGTCCAAGAGCTTCTCGATGAAGCAGGGGTCATCTATAACGGATCACCCGCAGCAGCTGCCGCTATGGCGCACGACAAACTCCGTGCCAAAGGCGCAGCTCGCGCGCTCGGGATCAAGACGCCAGAGGCGATATTTGTGATGCCGGAAGGTACTGAGTCGATCGCAGAGGTCACACAAAACATTTACAAAAAGATGGCGCCTCCATGGGTCGTCAAACCACTCAGTGGCGGTTCGTCAGTGCGGACGTATTTTGCGTTTACCCCACTTGAGCTCGCGCAGTTTGTCGATGAGAGTATCTCGCACGGGCAACCGTTCATCGTGGAGCAGTATATCTATGGGCGCGAGGCAGCAGTTGGTGTGATCGAAGGATTTCGCGGTCAGGATCGCTATGTACTACCTGCGGTTGAGATCAAGCGTGACAAGATCCTCACTCATGAGGATCGACAAACACACGACCACGCACTCGTCACCGGAGGACTCCGAGCGGATGAACGAGAGCGGCTCAGTGAGCTCGCGCGACAGATGCACGATGCGCTCGGCGCTCGAGACTATTCACAGAGCGAGTTTATCATCGACAAACAGGGCAAGATCTGGTACCTCGAGACTGATACGATCCCGCATATGGAAGAACACAACGCGTTTGTCAAAGCACTCAAACATGTCGGCAGTAGTGTAGGGGAATTTGTCCGAACGGTGATCGGGAGAAAGTAGGTGTATACTGAGAGGTATATGGAACACAAAAAAATTACCCCATTATTTTTCTTTCTCTCGCTCGGTACCGTAGTCGCGCTTATCATATCAGTGACCGCGATGCTCCGACTTTCGTTTGAGACGCTCAACCATGCGTTTCCTGATGTACTTACTGATTCGTATGTGTATGGTTATGTAAACTATAGTTATGACGTAGTGCGCAATATGCTCGCACTCCTCATTATTGTGTTTCCGATATATGCGATACTTGAGCGGTTTTGGACCAAGGCTTCTAAGCAGGCACTTTCTGAATGGAATGCAACACTGCGCAAATGGGCACTTTATATTATCTTGTTTTTGGCAAGTGTAACGATTATCGCCGATCTCGTGACATTGGTAAACTACTTTGTCGCAGGAGAAATCACAGTACGCTTCTTGCTCAAAATCGCGGTTACTCTTGTTGTCGCAGGTATCGCTGGGTGGTATTACATACGTAAATTGCAGTCCAAAAAAGATATCAGATGGTTTGTTGTTGTTTCGGTAGCAATGGTGTTTGTAATGATTGTTTGGAGTTTTGGTGTCATCGGTTCACCAATGCAGCAGCGAAAGCTTCGACTTGATCAACGTCGTATTGACGACCTTCAGAACATACAGTGGCAGGTGATCAGTTATTGGCAGCAAAAAGAAAAGCTCCCAACCGCACTCATTGACCTCGCAAATCCTATCGCAGGATACGCAGTACCTCGTGATCCAGAGTTTCAAAAAGGCGCAATCTATGAATATAAAAAAGTAGCAGACAAGACGTTTGAGCTTTGTGCAACATTTGCGCTCCCGATGCCAAAAGGGTGGATACCTACTGCAAATGGAGGTGTTGCATACCCTATGACTACAACGCAAGATGTTGCAACTTCTGTTACCGCACCATATCCTGGCGGGGTAACCGGAGACAGTTGGGATCATGATGCAGGGAGGGTGTGCTTCTCTCGGACTATCGATCCTGAGATGTACCCACCATACCCAAAACCAGTTAAAGAGTAATAAAAATGCCCTGTATTTACTACGGGGCATTTTTATGGAAAAATGAACTTCTATGAAGCCCTACGATCACAAAGCTATCGAAGCAACATGGCAACAAAAATGGGCAGCTGAGGGCACCTATGCCACCTCAGAAAGTACTGAAAAACCCAAATACTATGTCCTCGATATGTTCCCATATCCGTCAGGAGCTGGGCTCCACGTCGGCCACCCGCGCGGATATATTGGTTCCGATGTGTTTGCGCGGTTCAAGCGTATGCAAGGGTTCAACGTCCTTCACCCGATGGGATTTGATAGCTTCGGACTTCCAGCAGAACAATACGCGATCAAGACAGGTAATCACCCCGGTCCGTACACTGATGAGCTTGTTGAACACTACAAAAAGCAGCTCACCAGTATGGGGTTTTCATATGACTGGTCGCGCGAAGTTGCAACCCACAAGCCTGAATACTACAAATGGACGCAGTGGATTTTCCTTCAGCTGTACAACGCTTGGTACAACCCAAAGACCAACAAAACAGAATCAATAGATACATGCATTGCCAAACTTTCAAACGAAGATCCGAAGTGGGATAGCTATAGTGACAAAGAAAAGCAAGACATCCTCATGCAGTACCGCATCGCCTATGAAGGGTATGCTGAGGTCAATTGGTGTCCTGAGCTTGGTACGGTGCTTGCAAACGATGAGATCATTGTTGCAGCAGATGGCACGATGGTGTCTGAGCGTGGTGAGTATCCAGTGTTCAAGAAATCTATGCGGCAGTGGTTCATGCGTATCAGTGCGTATGCAGACAGACTCCTCGCAGGACTCGACACGGTTGACTGGCCACACGGGATCAAAGAGATCCAGCGCAACTGGATTGGGAAAAGTGAGGGAAGTGAGATCACATTTAAACTTTCTTCTGGAGATGAAGTGTCTGTATTTACGACGCGCGCAGATACGCTCTTTGGCGTCACATATCTTGTCCTTGCTCCAGAACACACACTTGTGCAAAAACTTCTCGAACATGTTTCAAACAAGGAAGATGTCGAGCACTATATCGCAAAAGTCAAAGCAACAAGCGAAGACGATCGCACCAATGACAAAAACGAAAAAACGGGCATAGTCCTCGAAGGTATCTCTGCTACCAATCCTGCAAATGGCGAGCAAGTCCCAGTCTGGATTGCCAACTACGTGCTTGCAAATTACGGCACCGGTGCGGTGATGGCAGTACCGGCACATGATGAACGTGACTTTGCATTTGCGAAGAAATATGAGCTTCCTAGAAAAATTGTAGTAATTGAAAAAATTACTGAAATAAAAGAAAACACAATTATAGACTATAAAGGACAAGAACTTTTAAGTTATTTGCAAGATGAAAGAAATGTAGAGATTGCAAAAAAACAAGCTTATAAATGGCTTGAAGATCATGGAGCTATTCCGTGGGATGGTTTTCTTGTAGACTCAGAAAATTTTAACAACCTCACTTCCGAAGAAGCTCGAACAAAAATCACCGCATTCGTCGGCGGAAAAATAGTCACCAAATACAAAATGCGTGATGCGATATTTGCACGACAACGGTATTGGGGTGAGCCGATTCCCTTGAAACATGATGCAAGCGGGATCATCGAACCGCTCAGTGAAGCAGAGCTTCCGCTCACACTACCTGAGCTTGCAGACTTTGCACCAGCGGGCGATGGGAGCTCACCGCTTGCAAAATCAGACAAATGGATGAAGGAAGGGTATGAGACCAATACGATGCCAGGATGGGCAGGATCGTCATGGTACTTCCTTCGCTACATGGATCCGCACAATACAGATGCATTTGCATCACGCGAAGCAGTAAACTACTGGGGGCAAGTCGATATGTATGTCGGCGGCGCAGAACATGCGACGGGGCACCTCCTCTACTCACGCTTTTGGAACATGGCACTCTACGACCTCGGGTATGTACCGCATGCTGAGCCATTTGCGGCGCTCCGCAACCAAGGCCTCATCGCAGGTCCTGATGGCCGCAAGATGAGTAAACGCTGGGGCAATGTGATCAATCCTGACGATGTGATCGCGCAGCTTGGTGCAGATACACTGCGCGTGTACGAGTCGTTTATGGGGCCATTTGAGGCGCATTTGCCATGGTCGACCGATGGTATTGTCGGTTCACGCCGGTTCATCGAGCGCATGTACCGTAATCTCACGAGTGACAAACTCGGCACTGAAACTGATCCTGCATTTCTTAAAGTACTTCACAAAACCATCAAAAAAGTAACCGACGATATCCAATTGTTTGCATTTAATACTGCAATCTCTGCGCTCATGATCTGCAGCAACGAATTTGAAAAAGCAACGACTGTATCACAAGATGATGCAAAGGTATTTCTCAAACTTCTCGCACCATTTGCGCCACATATGACCGAAGAGCTTTGGCACCAGCTCGGCGAGACTTCCTCGATCCATCGCGCGCCATGGCCACAGTATGACGAAGCACTGCTTGTTGATGACGAAGTAACTATCGCAGTACAAATCAACGGCAAGGTACGAGCAGAGCTTACTGTTGCCACACATGCTTCAAAAGAAGAGATTGAAAGTGCAGCAAAAGCACTTCCACGGATCCAGGAGATCCTCGCGGGCAGCACTATCAAGCAGGTCATTGTCGTACCTGGGCGTATCGTCAACATCGTTATCTAACTTTTACTCAATCCTGTTTTGCGCTATTATATATATACATATGTATCGCTCGAGCGTTTTTGCCACTATCTCATTTTGGATTATCACTGTAGTTGTTGCACTTCTCCCACTCTTCTTTTTGCCTGGATCTTGGGGTGGCATCACCGCAGCAAAGTCAGTGTTTCTGTATAGTGGTGTATTTGCGGCGACTTTATGTTGGCTTTTTGCGCAGTTTATTGCTGGATCGATCAGTGTTCCGCGCCACCGTATAGTTGGTGTCCTTGGTGGATGGATGCTTGCAGTGCTTGCAAGCGCACTTGCATCGGCAAATACTAAAGTGTCGTTGTGGGGGAGAGGATTTGCGCTCGATTCATTTGTCACTGTACTTGTGCTTACCCTCTTTTCGTTTCTCGTTGCCTCATATGCACGTGATCACAAACGACTTGTGACACTGTTTTTAGCAGCATTTATCGGCTCAACGGTTACGGTACTACTACAAGTCGTGCTTTACCTCGTTCATACTCCAGCACTCAATCAGGTAGCAGGTGCAGGCTCGCTTGTCGGCACTTGGGTTGATTTTGCGTATCTGACGACACTGACGATCATCACCGCTCTTTTGTTGTATGAAGTCCTTGCACCAAAAGGTTTGTTCAAAGTACTTGCGCTTGTTTCAATGAGTCTTTCGACTGTAGTGCTCGTCTTTCTCAATTTCAAAACAGCGTGGCTTGTCACACTGATCGCAGCACTCCTTGTGTTTGTGTACAAATCATCAGTTGAGCGATCGATCGAGTCTCGGTCATCACGATTTCCACTCGTTTCTTTTTCGGTAATGATGATTGGCGTGTTTCTCTTTATCACAGCAGGAACTATCGGCGCACGGATCTCAAGTACGATCAATATCAATACAAATGATCTGAGACCTTCGTTGGCTACTACGCTTTCTGTCGTAGGACAGTCGATTGCACATGATCCAGTGTTTGGTGCAGGACCAGGGCGATTTGCTCAGGTGTGGGACCGATATCGACCTGTCGGTATCAACCAAACACCGTTTTGGAATACAAGTTTTGATGCAGGTTCTGGATTCTTGCCGACGATTCTCGCTACACATGGAGTAATACCTACACTTTTATTGTTTGCGCTTATTGTCTACTCGATCATATATGGATTCGGCTTGTTTGGAAGCACGTTTCCTGATCGGTTTAGTAGGTTCATCGCAACAGCGGCGCTCATCATGGTGATCAGTACAACGGTGCTCATGGGTATTGCGACTCCTGGAGTTGTGCTCGTTGCGTTTGGGTTTTTGTACATTGGCATGCTTGTCGGAGTATCGCAGCTCATTGGCACAACATCACTTGCTACGTGGCACTACCTCAAAGATCCACGCAAAAGCTTTTTGACTATATTTGGTATCGTGATTGCGATCATACTCTGCATTGTTGCTATCTATAGTAGTACCCAGAGATTTGGTAGCATTAGATATTTCAATAAAGCACTTTCTGCAAAAGATATTGCGACTGCTGATCAGTACCTTCTTCGTGCAATCGCTCAATCACCCAATGATCTGTATCTTCGCGCGCGCAGTGCTCTGTACACACAACAGTTTGCTTCACTTGCAAATCAAGAAAATCCTGACAAGAAAAATCTTCAAATCACGTTTAGTGTGATTGAACAGAGTGCTCGTAGTGCGGTATCATGGGACCCAACCAATGCTGTCAACTGGGCTGCTCTTGCGCAATCGTACCAACTCGTTGCACCAGGAGGAAACACTGACGCGCTTGCAGGGTGGCGTGATGCCGCAGCAAAAGCTCATATGTTGGCGCCAAATCATCCGCTCTATGTCATCCTCCAAGCACAACAAGCTATGACAGCAAAAGACTATCAGAGCGCACTTGACCTCTATACCAATGCGCGTACACTTGCCCCCGGTAATCCTGATACATGGATCGGCATGGTTGACGCACTTGCTGCACTTGATCGTCGCAACGAAGCGGTAGCAATCTTGGAGCAATTTGCACAAGTGTTTCCTACCATCAAAGGTGTTGAGGCAAAGAGAGAATCTATCCAGCCACCATCTCCGACTCCTGCACCAGCAACATCAAAACGATAATGGTTTCTCGATTTCTCAAATTTCTCAATAAAGATGTCACAACGATGAACCAAGCAGCGTTTGTACTTGCCGTGTTTTCAGTTGCATCACAGCTTTGTGGGCTGGTTCGTGATCGATTGCTCGCATCACTTGTTGGCCCCTCAGCAGCGCTCGATACATACTATGCAGCGTTTCGGATTCCAGACTTTGTGTACAATTCATTTGGTGTATTGTTTTCACTTACGGTACTCATCCCGTTTATCACGCAGTACATGGAAGAAGAAAAGCTCACCGGCAAAAGTCACGCACTTAAAGACTTTTTAAATACGGTATTTACTGTATTTGCAGTTGGGATGGTTGTGATATCACTTGTGTTGTTTGTACTCATGCCACTTTTGACACATCTGACAGCACCTGGGTTTGATGAAGCAAGCCGTCATACACTTGTGCTGTATTCTCGTATCATGCTTATCTCTCCGTTTTTCTTTGGGCTCTCAAGTCTCCTCTCGTCGTTTGCGCAGGTACAAAAGAAATTTTTCTCATTTGCAGTTGCACCACTCTTTTACAACATCGGGATACTCGTTGGTATCTTGGTCTTTCGTCAGTGGTGGGGGATGCTCGGTGTTGTGATGGGGGTTGTGATGGGTGCGGTACTGTATTTCCTCGTACAAGTGCCGACACTAGTGGCACTTGGCAAGATACCACGGTTTACGCGAGCAATCGATTGGCAGCTCATCCGGCGTATCATGAAGCTTTCTATACCTCGCACACTCGGATCGTCACTTTCAAATCTCACATTTATTGCGATGGGTGCGATCGCCTCACTCCTTGCCGTTGGGTCTATCTCGGTATTTCAACTTTCATACAACATCGAAAATACACCACTTCTCGTCATTGGTATATCGTATGCAGTTGCTGCGTTTCCGATGATGAGCAAACTCTTTGCAGAAGGGAATAAGACAGAACTCCTCTCGGTGCTCGATAGTGCAGTGCGCAACATTGCCTTTCTCGCGATCCCCGCATCGCTTCTGATGATCGTACTACGTGCACATATTGTACGAGTACTTTTGGGTGCAGGAGCGTTTTCATGGAACGATACACGACTAGTCGCTGCGGCTGTAGGGTTGTTTGCCGTATCGATTGTTGCGCAGTGTATCGTGCTTCTCATGGTGCGAGCGTTTTACGCAATCGGTGAGACACGGGTACCACTACGTATCAACTTGTGGTCATTTGTGGTGACACTCATCACCACAGCGCTACTTCTTGTCTTTTACCGCGAGTCTTCATTGTTTCGAGACTTTATGCAGAGTCTCATGCGTATCGATGGTGTAGAAGGAAGTTCTGTTATTATGCTCGCACTTGGCTTTTCTATGGGACAGATCTTCAATGCAATCGTGCTCTGGTGGCGATTTGCTCGGCGTATGCACGGGGCTAGAGAGCTTCATCGCGCGACTGCACGTGCGATCTCACATATGCTCGCAGCGGGTATCATCAGCGGGGCGGCGACCTATGGCACACTCCAGCTCATTGGTGTAGGAGTAGATCAAAGTAAAGTGATTGGTGTCTTTATCCAAGCGATGATTGCTGGTATCATCGGACTTGCGACATATGGGATCGTCCTCAAGGCACTCGGCAACCAAGATATCGAACTGTTTATCTCGACACTCCGATCCAAGTTTTGGAAACAGCGCCCAGTTGTGGTGCCACAACAGCAGGATCTCTAACTTTTTCAAAACCACCTTTTTCTGGTATAGTTTGCCCACCAATGGACCCGAAACTCATCCGCAACTTTTCTATCATAGCCCACATCGATCACGGCAAGTCAACCCTTGCCGATCGTATGCTTGAGGTCACCGGTACGATCGAAGCGCGTAAAATGCGCGATCAGGTCCTCGACTCGATGGAGCTCGAACGTGAGCGCGGTATCACGATCAAGATGCAGCCGGTTAGGATGCTACATACCACTAGAGGACAGTCCTACCAGTTGAACCTTATCGATACTCCTGGGCACATCGATTTCTCATACGAAGTTTCTCGTGCTCTCAAAGCGGTCGAGGGATCACTCCTCCTTGTAGATGCAACACAGGGTGTGCAAGCGCAAACACTCACGACACTTGAGATGGCGCGATCAAGTGGTCTTGTCATCATCCCAGTCATGACCAAGGTTGATAGTCAGCTTGCACGTCCTGATGATATCCGTATGGAGATCGCTGAGCTTTTGGATTGTGATCCAGAAACCGTACTTGCAGTATCTGGACGTACCGGTGAGGGTGTATCTGAGCTTTTGCAGACGATTATTGAGCGCATCCCTGCGCCGACCATCACGACAGACACAGTGACACCGCAAGGGCTTATTTTTGACTTTTCGTACTCCAACCACAAAGGCGTTATTATCTTTACCCGTCTCTATCAAGGCAAGGTAAAAAAGGGTGATGATCTTATCTTTACGGCATCAAAACAAAAGTTTAGTGTACTTGAGGTCGGAGTTTTTACTCCAGATGCAACACCTACCGATGAGCTCGTTGCAGGATCGATTGGGTATATTGTAACCGGTATCAAACAACCAGGTATCGCGGCGGTTGGTGATACGATCACGAGTTTTCGTAACCCACTCCCAGCACTTGCAGGCTATGAGCAACCTCGTCCTGTTGTCTGGGCATCGATCTATCCTGAGAGTCAGGATGACTTTGATGAACTCAAGCTCGCGCTTGGTAAACTCCGTTTGTCTGATTCATCGTTTAGTTATGAAGAAGAAGTCTCAGGTGCGCTCGGGCGCGGGTATCGATGTGGATTTCTCGGGATGCTCCACCTTGAGATCATCACCGAACGACTTCGTCGAGAGTTTAACCTTGAGCTTATCGTCACCATCCCCTCGACCACATACGAAGTCACACTTCGTGGCGGCAAGCTCGTCAAGGTGTACTCACCGCACCTGTTTCCTGATGATGGGACTATACAGAGTATCCAAGAGCCGTGGGTACGTGCTGCAGTGATTGTACCGCTCACACAGGTAGGGATACTCATGCCGTTTCTCTATGAACACGAAGGTGAAGTGCTCGATGTCGTGAACTTTGCGCATGACCGATCAAAGGTGGTAGTACTCATGCCACTTCGCGAAATGATGCGCAACTTTTTTGATGAGCTCAAGAGTCTGACGAGTGGGTACGGTTCTGTCTCATATGAAATCGCCGAGATGCGGAGCGCTGATGTGACGCGTATGGATGTCCTCATTGGAGATGAGCTCCAGCCTGCATTTACTCGTATCGTTTCGCGTCGTCGTGCCGAAGAAGAAGCTGAAACTATGGTTGATAAACTCGAAAAGATCATGCCACGACAGCAAGTGGTGATGAAGATCCAGACAAAGGCGTTTGGTCGCATCATCGCTTCACGTACACTCAAAGCATTTCGCAAAGACGTGACCGGGCATCTGTACGGCGGTGATGTCTCGCGCAAAAACAAACTCCTCGACAAACAAAAGAAAGGAAAGAAAAAGATGCGAGAGCACGCAAGCGTAAACATCCCGCACGATGTCTTTATCAAAGTAATGCGAAACAGTGACTAGGCACTAGCGCAATAGTGGTGCGATCGTAAAGATCGTCATACTCAGGATCACAAAAATCCCAAAGATTTTGAGCCACACGTTTGCTCGTTTTCTGTTATGATTAAATAGCATACCACTAATCCTACCAAAGAATGTCAAAAACGCAATTTATCGCCAAATCGATATCTCCTCGACGCTTGCTTGGTACACTCGCAGCGCTTTTGATTGCGTTTATACTCCTAGTCTCAGTTATAAGCGTCGCTCAAAAGTACTTTTTTATACGTAGACACATCAAAGAACTTACTGCCGAGCAAGCTGAACTTGAACAAAAAAAGGCAAATCTTGATCGAATGAATGCATACCTAGCGACTCCTGAAGGGGCAGAGTATGCCCTCAGAGACAAGTACAACGTAGTCAAGCCAGGAGAAGGGGTCATCATGGTCGTAGAGAGTCCTGCTCAAACTCCTGAAGTCAAACGAAGCGCTGTATCGAGGTGGTGGCACGCGATTGTGCACGGGCTTGGTTTGAAAAAAGAGTAGTGTGCGATATACTCGTGGTATATGAAAGACATCATTATCTATAGCACCCCAACATGTCACTTTTGTCAACTTGCAAAGCAGTTTTTTGCAGCAAACGATATCAAGTATACCGAGTACAATGTTGCTGCTGATGCTGAAAAACGCAAAGAAATGGTAGAGCTTACTGGTCAGCTTGGTGTCCCGGTCATCCGTGTTGGCAACGATGTTATGGTAGGATTCCAAGAGTCGCACATGCGACAGGTGCTCGGTATGTCTGCATAGGCGCTCTTGTAGTTAAATGGATATAACTGCCCCGTCCTAAGGGGTCATTGTAGGTTCGATTCCTGCCGAGAGCACCTTAAACGAACTAAATGGTTTTGAAAGAAATAAGGAGTGGGCGTTGCGAAGCAACGCCCACGCTGTTTCGCCCGTTTTCGCCAATGAATTCTGGGTTCGGAATGGAGCACCGCCTTCGGCGGTGCGCACTGTTTTTTCGCCAAGGAGCAGGTTCGAGCCAAAGATTTCTTTGGCTACGACCTTTTTTGCAAAAAGGTCGGTATCAAATGCAATTTTGTCCAATCCTTGTGCGACTTTTAGCCAGTTTTGGAAAGGTTCGAGCCAAGCATTTTGCTTGTGTGAAAGAGATGTCATTTCTTCTTCCAGCGACTTCTTTTGTAAAAGCAATTTTCCTTTTTCAGAACGATAGATTTCCTTTTCAATATCTTGGTCAAGGTATCCAGTGAGAAGTCGCTCCAGTTTGATTTTAATATTTTGTATTTTTTCTTCTTTCTCTTTCACACAAGCAGTCAAAGACTGGGCGGATTTTCCGTGGTCATTTTCTGCCATTTTCAATAATTCTTCCGCCCAGTCTTTGGGCAAAGAAACTTTTTGAATTAGTGATGATAACTGATTATTTAATTCTTCTTGGCGAATACAAGGTTCTTCACATTTCACCATTTTATTTTTCTTCGTACAATGATAATAAATATATTCGTGAGTGTTGCCATTCTTTTGCTTTTTAACCTTGTATTCGCCAGTTATCATCATTCCACATGAAGCACAGGAAATAAGACCGCAAAATGGTTGCGGGTCATTTTTAGGTTTTCGTTCGGGCTTGCCTCGTTTTATCAGCATTTCCTGTGCTTCATCAAAAAGTTTCTTTGAAATGATTGGCTCGTGCTTTCCTTCGTGGAGTTCACCGCCATATCTAAATAATCCAGTATAAAATGGATTTGAAAGAATAGAAGTCGCACGGGATTTGTGGATTATCTTTCCGGTTTTTGAAATAATATTTCTCTTCGCCAAAAAGTTTGCGATGTCTTCCAGTCGTTGGTTACCTTTTACATATAGCTCAAACGCTCGCTTAATAATTTTAGATTTCTTTTTATCAACAACAACACTTTTTATTCTGGAATCATTGATATACCCGACAGGAGCAAGCGTTGGATATTCTCCATTTCTAACTTTTTGGCGAAGTCCTCTTTTGGTATTTTCGGAAAGAGAATCCACATAATATTTGCTTTGTCCGAAAGCCATATTTAACATAAATTTTCCTTGCGGTGTATTCTCACACCAAAATGTGGGAAATTTTAGGCTCGCAAGTTTTTCTGTGTCGAGGAGATAAATAATTCTGCCTCCGTCCACCGAATTGCGGGCAAGACGATCCGGGTTCCATGCGAGGATGTTTCCGCCGGATTTTTCAATCTCGTCTAACATCTTGTTAAACAATGGACGACCAATATATTTCGCAGATTGTTTTTCCACGACTTCGGCGGAAATGATAATACCTTCTCGTTTGGCATACTCCCGCAATTCGGTGAGCTGTGCCTCAATACTTAAAACTTGCTTGTCCTCGACATCGGTGCTCTTGCGAGCATACAAAAAGAATTTTTGCATATATTTTTTTAAAAAGCAGAAATGGCTACTCTAGTGTTGAAACCTTAACGAAAAGTTAAGATAGCTAGAATAGCCATTTCTGCTAACTTTTCTAATAATCGGTTTCAACATTTCTAGTATACCAAAAAATATTTAATATCAAAAATTCTTTTTGTATTTTCGGACAAAGCGAATTCCAAAATTGCATTTGATGCGAACCTGCTCCTTGGCGAAAAAACAGTGCGCACCGCCGAAGGCGGTGCTCCATTCCGAACCCAGAATTCATTGGCGAAAACGGGCGAAACAGCGTGGGCGTTGCTTCGCAACGCCCACTCCTTATTTCTTTCAAAACCATTTAGTTCGTTTAAGGTGCGTTTATTTTACCAAATTAGAACCTATTTTCAAAATCGTAATCACTAGCGTTCCCCGCGCGCTGAAGCGCCACCACGCGAAGCGTGGTGCTTCTGCTGAAGCAGAAGTGCGGGGAAACGCTCTGCACTCCGCCACAATGTTTTGGGGGCAAAGGAGGCGGAGTGCAGAAATGCGGAACGCGAGCGAAATTTTGCGAAATGCTGGGGGTTTGGGGGAAAGTATTTCGCAAAATTCGCTTCGCGTACTTCCTGATTTTTTGGCGGGATTTTGGCGGGCGGGCTATGGATAAAAAATGCCATAAATGCTAGAATACAATTATGTCAAATACGGACTTGAAAAAAGACCTTCAAACAAAACTTTCAGAGCTTCGTAAGAAGCGTAAGACTGTTATTGCAAACTTTAAGAAAAAAGTTGAGGAATCAAAAATTGAACAAATTAGAAATTCTATTTTGAATAAATAATTTTATGACTACACCAGAAAATCCAAACCCAATAAAAAATAATCTTGAAAATACTGAAGCCCCAAAAATGACACCTGAAAACTTGGAGCCAAAAGAAATTTCAAATGAGGAACTTTTAGACTATTCAAAAAATGAAGAAGTTGCTTTTAAAAATGAAACTACTGAAGAAATGGAAAAATCAAATTCGGTTAATCTTGATGAAGAAACATTTGAAAAAGTAAAAAATGAAACTGGAGTGGAGCAAGAATTAGCAGAAATAGATAAAGAAGCTGAAACAGCGATTGCTGAATCACAACAAGAAATAAATCAAGATACTAAAACCCCCGAAGAAATTGCTTATAATCAAAAATACGAGGAACGACTTATGGGTTCTTTGGTTGCACTAACTGGTGGAGAGTTTGAAAAAGAATTTGGACATGGTGCAACAATAGACGAAAAAGGATATATCATAAAAGCTGATGGCACAAACACAATGAAAATGCCAAGTATGCTTGACTACCATGCAGAAGTTAAAAAGAATGGTGACATGTCTCCTGACGAATTAAGAAAAAATACAAAGGAAGAAATGGAATGGGAGAAAAAAGGAAAATCAGAAAAAGAAAATGAGAGTGGTGAATTAGAAAAATCTGAAACAGAGGAGGAGCAAAAAATTGAAGACCTTGAATTGGAACAAGAAAACCAAACCGAACAACTAAACGAAGATGTTGAAACTAAACAAGAAAAAATAACTCACTTAACAGAATCTATTGTAGCTATGGAGTCTGTTATAGATAACACAGCAGAAGAATCTAATTCAGAATTTAAAAAAGAAGACCCGAATGTATTTAAAGAAAAATATAAATTCAGAAAATTAGAACTTGAAAAAGAGGCGTTGGAAAAACTAAAAGCAGAACTTATTCAAGAGGAGAAAGAAAAAATTCTCCAAGAAAAATTAGACGGAATATTCAAAGAATTTGAAGGACTTAACTCTCAAGATTTTCAAAGTATTCTCAAGAGTGGAAAAACTGCCGAGGGACGAAGTGTTGAAAGTAAATCAATGGGTTCGCTTAATCCTGAAACTGCCCAATCTTTAGCAAAAGTTTTTGCGGAAGGAATTAAATCACTTTCAAAAATTCTTGAATCCTTACCAGAATTTTTGAAAAAACTTGATGAAGAAGCAACAAAAGAAGCTACAGAAAATGTGGAGAAAAAATTAGAAGAAGAGAAAGAAAAAGTTGAAGAAGAACAGGAAAATAAGGAAAAAATTGAGGAACCAAAACTAGAGGAAAAATCAGAAACTTTAGAAAATGAAATTCCGTCCGACGAAGTGAATCCTGAGCAAAAACCTGTTGAGGGTGAGGATTCTACAACTTCCAAAGTGAATAATACTTAAAAATCAATTTTCTTTTTGCTTTAGTTTTTAGTATAATGATAGTGGTCGTATTATTAGATTTTAATTATTAAAAATATATGGAGCAAGATATAAGTAAATTAACAAAAAAAGAACTAACAGACATAATGGACGCTTTAAGTAAAAACTACAGCGAAATTTATGAAAAAAGGGCTGTTAAAGCAGATGTGAGTAGTATAGAATATAAAATAGCTATTGCTGAATATAATGCACTTTCTGCAAAATATAAGGAGCTCGAAGCTGAATGGAATAAACGTGTTGCTAGTTAATATAAATACATTTCTCGGAGAAAGAAAAAACATCATTTAATAATCGTGATGTTTTTTCTTTTAGGGAGCAATCTTGTGCGCGAACGTGGGAGGGTGGGTCAAGCACAAATTAATTTTGTTATCTCGGCTTTGCCGAGATTTTAATGTTATGTATTTTGAATTTTTTATGCCCGCCCGCCAAAATCCCGCCAAAAAATCAGGAAGTACGCGAAGCGAATTTTGCGAAATACTTTCCCCCAAACCCCCAGCATTTCGCAAAATTTCGCTCGCGTTCCGCATTTCTGCACTCCGCCTCCTTTGCCCCCAAAACATTGTGGCGGAGTGCAGAGCGTTTCCCCGCACTTCTGCTTCAGCAGAAGCACCACGCTTCGCGTGGTGGCGCTTCAGCGCGCGGGGAACGCTAGTGATTACGATTTTGAAAATAGGTTCTAATTTGGTAAAATAAACGCACTGTTATACTATACATATATGGACAACACTACAGATACCCGTATCGCTGCGATCGAGAAAAAGGTAGATGAAATGCATGATATCGTCATGCGGCTTCATCGCGCTCAAGTACGTGCACGCAATCGCAAGATACTGTATTGGGCACTTGTGATTGGGCTTGGTATCTTTTCGTACTATTCAGTCAAACCGTATCTTGAGCAGCTCCAGAGTATCTATACGATGACTCAACATGCTTCGTCGAGCTATGGAGAACTTCTCAATTTGTTTAGTCAAAAGCCTTGATTTTGGGCGTTATTTCGTGTATAAATCTATGTACCAACGCTCAGATAGCTCAGTTGGTAGAGCGCTCCCCTGAAGAGGGATAGGTCGCCAGTTCGAGCCTGGCTCTGAGCACCAAAGACAAAACACCTCCTTTGTATATAAGGAGGTGTTTTGTTAGATTGATT
>CAYZSX010000007.1:13223-28812 GCA_964481155.1 uncultured Candidatus Saccharibacteria bacterium | reverse complement strand
CCCAGCAAATGATATAATCAATCCATACAAGTATCTTGTTTCAATGTATTGTGATTAATAACTTTTTTATTTTTATAGTAGCACTATACATGGTCATCAAAGGCTCCACTATGGCTACACGTTATGCTGGTAGATTGGCAGAAAGTTTTCGACTTTCAAAATATACTGTTGGGTTTATTATTGTTGCATTTATATCGATACTTCCAGAAACATTTATTGCTATCAATTCTGCGATCGGAGGCGTTCCATCGTTTGGTCTAGGTATGCTTTTTGGCTCAAATATTGCCGATCTTACTCTCATTTTTGCAATTCTCGTCTTTTATGCAGGAAGAAGTATCAAGATTGAGAGTAAGATTTTAAAAACTCATATTCTTTATCCATTTATCTTATTGTTCCCACTCGTTCTTGGGATAGATGGGAGGTTTTCCCGCATAGAAGGGATAACACTTATCCTTGCTGGTGCAATGTTCTATTATCTTGCATTACGAGATGGTGCAAGTAGAACAGCTCCACTCGTCATTGGTAGTAGTCGGTACAAACATAGTGTGATGTTGCTTCTGAGCATGGGGATACTCCTGGTAGGAGCTCATTTCACAGTAACTGCAGCTACGTCAGTAGCAAGCGGCTTAGGAGTCAGTCCTATTCTTATTGGTATGTTAGTTGTTGGCCTTGGGACGACTGTGCCAGAACTTTTTTTCTCATTAAAATCCGTGAAAAAGAGAGACGATTCACTAGCGGCGGGAGATATTCTCGGTACGGTACTTGCTGATGCGACTGTCGTTGTGGGTGTTTTGGCACTTATTAATCCTTTTTCTTTCCCACAAAGAATCATATTTGTTACAGGTGTGTTTATGGTAGTCGCTTCATGTACACTTTTTTATTTTATGAAATCTGGAAGAAGTATCAGTAAAAAAGAGGCTCATATACTTCTTTTATTTTGGGTCGTATTTGTACTTGTTGAGTTTATGGTAAATCGAGGTTAATCCGTGTTTTATGTTTACATCCTCGAGTGTGCAGATGGCACATACTATATCGGCTCAACGAGTGATCTCGAGCGCAGGGTAGGAGAGCACAATACGTCAAAGCGTGGTGCTCTGCTATAGCGAACAAGCAGTCACGATGAGCTCGGCGCGTGTCCGCGAAGCCGCGCTCAAGAAACTCACTCGAGCACAAAAAGCAGCGCTTTGTAAAGGTAACTCGCTCGATATCCACTCGTCTCTATAGCAGCCCCTTGTGGGCAGGGTATACTGTATGAGATCCCCGCATCACGGCGGATTTATCAGTAACTTCATTATATATGGGTACATTTGGAAAAATAGCACTTACGATCATTGTGATCGCCGCAGTAGCGTTTGGTATCTGGAGCTATCGTCAGCGCGTAGAAGCGCCAGAGACGACTGGTCCTGATGCAAAACCAGCACTCTCAAACGGTTCGACTGATCAAGACCTCGATCAAGATTTGAAAACGATCGATGGACAGCTCGACATTATCAACCAATCTTCAACAGAGATAGACACTTCGCTCGGTGCAAAATAGTACTATGAAAAAATACATTGGATACACACTTGTACTTGCGATGGTTATGGCAAGTACGACATATGCAGACAAAGGATCTGAAAAATCAGGTATCAGAGAATTCTTTGGTATCAGAGATCGCCAAGAAGATCGAAGTTCAGACGATCAAAACGATAGTCGAGAGAACGAGCAAGATGATCGTGGAAGTAAGACAGAGACAGAACAAGAAGATCGCGATACCCAAAAGGTTCGTGCAGAGAATCGTTCAGAATCAAGTGAAAAATCTGTGCGGACACTCGATGAAGCACGTGCTCGCGCGATCAAAGAGATCGACCAGCGCATCGAAGCAATGAACAAGCTCGCTGCACGTATCGCTGCGATGGCTCGCGTATCTGATGCCGCAAAAGCAAGTATCAAGGCAACGGTCGATGCGCAGATCGCATCACTCACTACGCTCAAGACAACGATCCAAAATGCAACTGATGCAACCGTGCTCAAAGAGCAGGCGCAGACAATCGCAAAGTCATACCGTATCTACATGCTCGTGATGCCGCAGCTTCAGATCGCTGCTGCATCTGACAAGATCAAAGCAACAGGAGAGCTTCTCACCACTATGGCAAGCAAGCTCGAGACTCGTATCGCTGAGGTTAAAGCTGGCGGTACTGATGTTGCTGCGCTTGAGACAGCACTGGCTGATATGAAAACACAGATCAGTGAAGCTCGATCAAACGCTGATGCTGCGCTCGCGCTCATCGCAAATCTCAAACCCGACAATGGTGATCAGGCAGTGATGGATGCCAACAAAAAGGCGCTCACTGATGCTCGCGCTAAACTCAAAGCAGCTCATGATGACCTCAAAACTGCACGCAAAGATGCGCAGACCATCATCAAAGGTCTCAAAGATGCAGGAGTAAAGATAAAAGGAGACGTTAAAAACGACGACTAATACTCTAAAATAAAAACCGCCCAAACGGGCGGTTTTTTAGTGATAGTTTCCGACGAGATATCGTTCTGTCACGATGCCAGGAAGTGAGACATACGTAGTAGATGCAGTATCGGTAATCTTTACTGTGCCACCATAAAGTTTCTTGGGAACAAGGATGGCGAACGGTTGGTCCTCATGTCTGTACCTACGCTGCTCGGTCGGTGTCAGTTTGATAAAGTAAGAATTTTCACTACTATCAAACTCGATGTTGTCATAGGTTGCAAGTTCAGGAGATCCTGTTCCGAGATCTAAACATAAGGTTCTATCAGGTGGAGTGAGAGATTCCTTGATAGGAGGTTTGCTTAGTGCAAAAGAGTCAATCTGAACTGGTTTGTCATACAAGAGGAGGATTGCCGAGACAATCAATAAAGGTATGTACTTTTTCATGTGCTTAGTTTTATTTGCCCGCATTATACTTACTTTGACAAATGTTGCAAAAATCCCGGTTTGCAGTACAATGCGTGGACAGTGATATACGGGCCCATAGCTCAGCTGGTAGAGCAGTGCTTTTGCAAAGCAAAGGTCAGGAGTTCGAATCTCCTTGGGTCCACAAATCTAGGTGATGTGTTGCTGTATCTGCTATACTAGCTTCACTATGAAAAACATATTGTATGTACTTATCGTGATAGGAATCATCGCAGGAGCTCTGTATGTTGCCAACAAAAAGTCTCATATCGTGGAGCAATCAGCTGTCTATACTGCACAAGATGTGGGGATCGCATTTACATATCGGATCGGTGATGATGGGTATGTTGTCGATGAGCGTATGCCAGTTGATCTCGGTACTGGCATGATCAAGACGATCGTCATCACTCCCGCATCAACCGCCGGACAATCAGCAGAAGGAGGGGAGCTTCCTCCGGCAACGTCTATTGCTGTATTTGAAAATCCTAAAAAGCAGTTTCCTTTGGTATGGGCACAACAAAACCAAGACTACAGTAACTACAAACTCAAAAAAGGATTAACTACTGAAACGGTAGTTGGCGGCGCAAATGCTATCAGGTATCTCTCTGATGGACTCTACACAACAGACAACATCGTTGTTGTACATGGAGACAGTGTGTACGTCATCTCGGGGCAATTTATAGATATGGCATCGCCCGCTCGTACCGACTTTGAAGCACTCGTTGCGTCGATCAATTTTGTGCCAAAACCAAATCAACAATAATGCCGTCTATGAAAACCCTCTTGTATCTCATCATCATCGGTATCGTCATCTGCGCATGGAGCCCGTGGTTTGACGCGCAAGAAGCGCGCGACCTCATTTATGGCAAAGTCTACGAGAGTCAGTCGACCCTCCAGAAAGGATGCGTGCTCACTATCGACGACAGAAGTTTCAAAAAGGTACTGTTTGGGTATACTCAAAAGGTAGGGTATGCCTGTACGTTCAACACAGACTTTATCACTGACGGTACCAACACCGTGTTTGTGACCTTTTTTAAAGAAGTGCTCAACGTCCCGCATCCAATCGTCAAATAGTTGACAATCGCAAAATATGTGATATTGTTGGTTTAAATTCTTCATTTAAACCAACAGTTATGAAACAAATACTTTTAGTAGGACTGCTGAGCTTTTGTGGTTCAGTCAGTACCGCGCAGGCCCGTAATGTCTGCATCTCAGCCAGTGCGCCGTGTGTCACCTCGACGAGCCCGGCTACCCTGACAGGACATGTCCAAGGGTTCACAGCGCCGGTCTTTGAATGGCAAAAACAGGATGGTGGAACATGGATCGGTGTGGGATCAAACAGTGCGGTATATGTAGCTATTGAGTCTGGCATGTACCGACTCAGAGTCATCGAGACAGGTTCGGCCTGCTATCAATATTCTAATGAGTTGTGTATCGGTACTTGCACAGTGGTGCCGGTGGTGTTCACAACATTTCTCGCCTCAACAACCGATCGTACGACCACGATCCGGTGGACAACTGAGGGCGCAGATAGTCTCGTACTCCAGCGATCAGACAACGGCGCCATCTTTACAGACATTGCTTCGGTGCCCACATCGGGGACTCGTCAGGAACCTGCACGTACTGCCCAGTACCGACTCAAAGCAGTCAGTGTTGATGGCAAAATGGCATACTCTGAAATCGTTGCGGTGAAAAAAGACATCAACTTTGATCAGCCGGTTGCGATCCAGATCATCATGATGAACGGAGCACGCGTGTTTAGCGGAGTTCGCACGTTTGCGAACGAAGCAGTACTGACACAGTTTGTCTCACGCATTGTCCCGTCAGGTGGGGTATACTGCGTACAGATACAACAAGGTAATTGCACTCGCAGTGTTTTGTTCCAGAAATAAGTTGTTTGTTTTTGACGTGAAAGCGCCTGTTTGGGGAGTGGTCCCCGCAGGCGTTTTGTTATACTTGGATAATGAAGACATTTACTCAAACAGTGCACGATATCGTCCGCTCTATCCCCAAAGGCATGACGATGACCTACGGCGAGGTTGCGCGTCGTGCAGGGAGTCAACGTGCTGTGCGCGCAGTAGGTAGTATCATGCGAGCAAACTACGATCCATCGATCCCATGTCACCGCGTCGTACGAAGTGATGGTACACTAGGAGCATACAATCGCGGTGGTACGGCAAAAAAGCGAGCGTTATTATTAGCAGAAGGCGCACTACAACAATAATCATATGAAAAACTTTATGCACAATCAGCATCCATTGGTCCAGCTCGGTATCCTCCTCGGAGGAAGTTTCTTGGTCGCAGTCATTATCAGTATGGGGGTACTGTTTCGGATACGAGCGTCAAACGACGTTGTGTCAGTGACAGGCTCAGCAAAAATGGAGGTAACGAGTGATCAAGCAAAGTGGACCACACAAGTGACTCGTACTGTATACGAAAGCGATCTCAAAAGCGGATATAGTCAGATAGCTTCTGATGCACAAAAAGCTCGTGCGTACCTCCTCGCGCAAGGGATCACCGAAGACGAACTCACAGTTACTCCAGTATCAATGTTTGAGGTGTACCAACAAGACAGTGCTGCACCCAAACGCTACACACTCTCACAAACATTTACGGTGCAATCTACCGATGTCGAAAAACTCACTCGAGCGTCCAACAATCTCTCACCGATCATCAACCAAGGGGTGATCTTTTCGAGTCTTTCGCTTGAGTACTACTATTCCAAACTCCCCGAAGCCCGCATCCAGCTCCTCTCACAAGCAATCGATGATGCCAAAGCTCGAGCTGCAGAGCTTGCCAAAAACAGTGGAAGCAAAGTTGGTTCACTCAAAAGTGCAACGAGTGGTGTCGTCCAGGTTCAGTCTCGCAACTCAACTGATGTGTCTGATTATGGTAGCTACGATACGAGTCAGATCGAAAAGCAGATCACAGTTACCGTTAAAGCAACGTTCTCACTTCGATAGTATGCGGATATTCACTGCACTTGTTGTATGGATAGTTCCACTTATAGCGCTGGCTGCGCCGACTATCCCTGCGCAGCTGGTGTGGACTACACCTGAGAGTGCAAAAGCAGGTGAGACGATCAAGCTCAGTGCGCTCGTGTATAACAGTACCGATAGACAGGTATCAGTGACTGTCGACTTTGTCGCTGATGGCAAAACCGTTGCAACAGCCCCGACAACAGTACTCCCGATAGAGACAGCAAAAGTTGTCACAGCTGATTGGCGTATGCCTACCGACAAAACCCTCATCACTGCATCAGTGCGCACCGCAACTGATAAATCTAAAAAAGAAGTTGAAACTCTCGTTGGTACAATCGGTACGGTCAGCATTGCACCTGTAGCGACACCTATCCCTGCGGTCGTGTCTGAAAAGCTCGGGAGTGCTACCTCTGCTGTCGAAAACGCACGACTTCGTACACTTGCGTACTTTACCGATCTCAAAAAGCAAACAGGGACAGATCTCGGTGATACGACTGTTACCGAGATCAAATCAATCATGAACCCGCCAACACCGGGAGATGAAGCATCTCAAGCGCAACCCGTCGATCAGGGCAAACTCGTCACGTATGCCAAGTACCTTTACGCATCAGCAGGCAAGGCGCTTTTTGCAAATAGAGTACTGTGCTACGTGATCGCAATACTCCTTGTACTGTTCCTGATCAAGGTAGTTGTGGGGAAGTTGTTGCGAAGGTAGTATGGTACAATCCGCTCGATGATACGAACGATCACTATAGTCTTTGTGCTTTTGGCGGCGGTACTGTGGCTCCCAGTATGGGTGCAGATCGTTTTGTTTGCATGTGCGGTTGTTGTTGCGAGATATAGATTTGCGCTCCTGGTGCCAGCTATCATAGCAGATGCACTCTATGCGCCGACCGTATCACTACTTCATCTCAAACTCACTGTGGTCGTCGGAGCGATGATTGGTCTATGGTATCTACTCGTGACACAAACGAGACTCGGTGAATCTGCTATCGCATATGTTTCGATCAAGAAAAAATAACCGCAAACGAATCATCGAACTCCAGCCGGATGAGATACTCCTGGATGTGCACAACTTGCCTGCGTTTGATCGTCAGCAATTTGAAGGAAGACTCGAACAGCCGATCAAAAAACGCACACTCGGCGCGATGCTCATCGTGTTTGTATCTATCGCGAGTTTGTTTGTCGTGCGGCTTGCGTATCTACAGATAATCAAAACCGACTACTACGCAACCAAAAGTGAACAAAACAGTCTCGATCACATACCGATCATCGCTGATCGAGGGCTCATCTATGATCGTAGCGGAGTAGAGCTCGCATGGAACACGATAGGTCCTGAGGGGACGATCCGTTCATATATACAGACGCCTGGTTTTGCAAACATGCTTGGCTATGTATCGTATCCAACCAAAGATAGTAAAGGCAAATACTGGCAGCTCCAGACCGTGGGCAAAGACGGTATCGAGCAAGAGTTTAACACTATCCTTGCTGGTAAAAACGGCACCAAACTCATCGAAACAGATGTTTCAGGAGCGGTGATTGCCGAAAACACGATCGATCCGCCACTGCAAGGAAGCAATGTGACGCTCACTATCGATGCTCGTGTCCAAGAAACACTTGCACAGGGTATCAAAGGTCTCGCAGAGCAGTCTGGATATGTCGGTGGTGCAGGAGCAGTGATGGATATCTATACTGGAGAACTTCTCGCGTTTACCACATATCCCGAATACAATCAGCACATCATTGCTGATGGTACTGATGCTGCTACGATTCAGTCATATTTGCGTAGTGAAGGCAAGCCATTCCTCAATCGTATGACAGAAGGTCTCTATACGCCTGGTTCTATCGTCAAACCGTTTCTCGCACTGGCTGCACTCCATGAGGGGGTGATTAGTCCAGACAAAGTTCTCTACACTACTGGTGAACTACGCATCCCCAACCCATACAATCCCAACAACGTCACTGTGTTTAAAGACAACGCAGATCACGGTGCCGTCGATATGCGCAAAGCGATCGCAGTGTCTTCGAACGTGTATTTTTATGAAATCAGTGGAGGATTTGGTGATCAAAAAGGGCTTGGTATCAGCAACATCGAAAAGTACATCAAACTTTTTGGTATCGGAAGCAAAACGGGTAGCGGTATCGCCAAAGAGCTTGAGGGTACGATCCCAAGTGTCGCGTGGAAAGCAAAACGTTTCCCTGGGGATCCGTGGCGTATCGGAGATACGTACAACACTTCTATCGGACAATATGGATTTCAAGTGACACCGATTCAGATGCTGCGCGCTGTCGCAGGTATCGCATCACGAGGAACACTGGTGACTCCAACGATCGTATCTAGGAGTTCCTCATCTTCGCTCAAAGCATTACCATTTCGTCCCGAAGAATACGCGCCAGTATTTGAAGGGATGCGCCGTGTGGTCACCGAAGGTACTGCGCACTCACTCAATAACCCAGATCTCCATGTCGCTGCCAAAACAGGTACTGCGCAGATCAAAAACAATACACGCGTCAACTCGTGGGCTATCGGCTTTTTCCCATACGAAGCACCCAAATACGCATTTGTCGTACTCATGGAAAACGGCCCCAAGGTTTCTTCAGGGGCATCAAATGCATTTAAACCAGTTGTTGCACTGTTTGCGTCGACCCCGGAGCTTTTGACCGAGTAGGATTTATACGGTATAGTATCTGACTCATGAAAGAATACATCACCAAAGAAAATAAGGCTGCACTTGAGGCAGAGCTTCACGAGCTCACCAGTGTCAAACGACCTGAAATCATCAAGGCAATCGAGTACGCGAAAAGTCTCGGCGACCTCTCAGAAAACGCTGAGTATCACATCGCACGTGAAGAGCAGGGCAAGCTCGAAGAGCGCATCGGTATGATCGAGTACGTACTCAAAACCGCTGAAGTGATTGAGCCTACTACTGACGGCACCATCAATGTTGGTAGTGTAGTTGCTATCCAAAAAGAAGGAGAGTCTAACACGCGCACGATCACTATCGTTGGAAGTGAAGAAACCGATATGCTTTCGGGCAAGATCTCGTACAAAAGTCCGCTTGGCGCAGCCCTCTATGGCAAAAGATCAGGGGAGCGTACGACCGTGACGACTCCAAAAGGTGAGGTCATCTACACCATTGTCAGTGTTTCCTAGATACTCCTCAAACCCCCTCTCTCGAGGGGGTTTTGTTATCCCCACCTTTGTGTTTGCACCAGTGGAGTCTGGTGGAGTATAATGGTACGAAGTGGGAAAGAGTGGTAAAACAAGATCATGTTAATCGGCGAATACATCCACAAATTTGATGAAAAAAAACGACTGTCGTTTCCGATAAAGTTTCGTAAGGAAATGGGTAAAACGGTTGTGGTAACGCCGGGACTTGATCGGTGTTTGTTTGTGTTCACTACAAAAGAATGGGCGCACATCGCAGGCAAACTTGCCGAAAGTTCAATGCTTCAAGCAGATACTCGTAGTTTCAATCGATACCTCCTCGGAGGAGCGACTGAAGTTGGCGTGGACCAAAACGGTCGTATCCTCATCCCAGACTTCTTGCGCGAACGTGCAGGACTCTCGGATCGGATTGCGGTCGTGGGTGTCCACACTCGAGTAGAGCTGTGGGATGAATCAACCTGGCACACCTACAAACGTGCGGTTGAATCCAAAGCAGATGAGCTTGCCGAAAAGCTTGGCTCGATCGGAGTGCTCTAGCTATGAGTGAACATATCTCAGTCCTTTTACATGAAAGTATTGACGGCCTCGCCATCAAAGAGCGCGACACTATCGTCGACGGTACATTTGGTGGTGGTGGTCATAGCAAAGTGATCCTTGATGAGTATCCTCAGGTCAAACTGATCTGTGTAGATCTCGATGAAGCAGCCGAGGATCGATTTGTACGGATTATCGGCAACCGAGCAACGTTTGTCTCTGCCAATTTCAAAGACGCTCCGTACATCATGGAGCGTGCAAACGTCTCGTCAGTAGACAAAGTACTCCTTGACCTTGGTACGAGCACGTTTCAGCTACTTGATGACACTCGTGGGTTTTCGTTCCAGTCCGATACGCCGCTACAGATGACCTTTGCACAGGCGGGGTCGCATACGGGGTTTACCGCATGGGACATCATCAACACCTGGGACGAGTCATCGATTGCGGACATCATCTACGCCTATGGCGAGGATCGATCGAGTCGCAAGATTGCGCGCGCGATTGTCCAAGCAAGAGATCGGGGAGACATCAACACCTCTTCAGAGCTCGCGAGCATCATTGTTGCAGCATGCAAAAGCCGTGGCCGTATCCACCCTGCAACCAAGACATTTCAGGCGCTCCGTATCGCGGTCAACGACGAACTCGCAGTTATCACAGAGGCGCTCGATGCATGGTGGAGTGTCCTCAATCCGGGTGGCCGAATCGCCGTCATTACCTTTCATAGTCTCGAAGATCGTATCGTCAAACGATGGATGAAATCGCATGAACGCGTTATCACCAAAAAACCTAGTATCCCATCCAAGACAGAATTGTCAGCTAACCCTCGATCACGAAGCGCAAAGCTCCGGATCATCGAAAAACAATGATTGCATCACACACACTTGATATAAATAAAACACTCAAAACTATCACCCTGTACACATGGGTTGCTGCGGGAGTATTGTTTGCGTGTTATATATATTTTGTGGGAGCGATCACGTTTTCGGTTGTCAAAGAGCGTGGTATCCAACAACAAACCAAAACCCTCATCTCTACTATGGGGCACGCAGAGTTTGAGTACCTTGCTCGACAAAAGTCTCTAACCGAATCATACGCGTACCAGCAAGGATTTGTCGCACCACAGCTTGTCTCATTTGCTTCACCACAGCGTGCATTTGCATGGAATGTCGGACGTAACTAACAAAGTACATCGCCAGCGCCTTCGGGTGCTTATCGGCGCAATCATTGCTATCGGCGCACTGGTCATCATGCGTCTTTTTTCGCTGCAGGTGATCCATAGCACTTTGTACAAAGAAAAAGCGCAGCGTCAGTATGTCACGACAAGTGACGCGAGCTTTGATCGAGGCAATATTTATTTTTCTACCAAAGACGGTACAACCGTGGCTGCAGCAACGATTGTAAATGGATTTAAGCTTGCTATCACACCTGCGCTCGTTGTGGATATCGAGGGCACATATACTGCAATCAATCAGATTATCCCCATCGATCGTGAGGCGTTTTTTGCAAAAGCAGCCAAGAAAAACGATCCGTACGAAGAGATCGAAAATAAAATCAGTGAACAAGACGCTGAAGCGATCACTGCGCTTGAGCTTCCAGGGGTGGCGCTGTACCGAGAAAAGTGGCGTTTGTACCCCGGCAATGAGCTTGCTGCAAAAGTCCTCGGCTTTGTCTCGTTTCGCAAAGACACCCTCACGGGTAGCTACGGTCTCGAAGAGTACTACAACGACACTCTTGCTCGTGCTGCAAACAACCTCTACGTCAACTTTTTTGCCGAGATATTTGCAAATGTAAAAAACAGTGTGTTCAAAAACACGCGCGCTACCGGAGACATCATCACCAGCATAGAGCCTACAGTGCAGACACAGCTTGAGCAAACAATCGCTGATATACAAGGCCGATGGGGAAGCGATGCGGTGGGGGGAGTCGTCATGGATCCATATACGGGCGCTATCGTTGCAATGGCGGGGATGCCCACGTTTGATTTGAACCAGTACGGGTCGGTCAAAAATCCAAGCGTATATCTCAATCCAGCAGTCCAAAGTCGGTATGAAATGGGGTCAATCATCAAACCTCTCGTGATGGCAGGTGCGATCGATATCGGAGCGGTGACGCCCACAACAACGTATACCGACCGAGGTTCGGTCGCTGTCGCTGACAAGACATTTAACAACTTTGACAAAAAGGGTCGAGGTGCAAATGTCAGTATGCAACAAGTACTCAATGAATCGCTCAACACTGGTATGATTTTTGTTGAGCAGCGTATGGGCAAAGAACATTTTCGCGAGTACATGGTCAGTAGATACAAGCTCGGAGAAAAGACAGGCATCGATTTACCTGGAGAAGTCAATGGATCGGTCAGTAGTCTCAAAGAAAACAATGATGTGAACTTTGCTGCCGCATCGTTTGGTCAAGGTATCGCGACGAGTCCGATCAACATTGTTCGAGGGTTTGCTGCACTTGCCAATGGCGGGACTATCGTTACCCCGCATGTTGCTACTGCGGTAGTCGAATCAAATGGCTATGTACAAGAGCTTGAGTATCCACACAGTACAACAGCAGTACTCAAACCAGAGACGATCAGTACGATGACAACGATGCTCACTCGAGTCGTTGACGATGGCTACAAACGCGGGCTCAAGCACTACAGTGTCGCTGCCAAAACTGGTACTGCACAGATCGCGCGCCCTGATGGGGCAGGGTACTATACCGATCGCAACCTCCACTCACTCATTGGGTATTTCCCAGCTAGCAAGCCACGGTTTGTTCTGTATCTGTTCAATGTCTATCCAAAAGGTGCGCTCTTTGCGATCCAGACGCTTGGAGACCCCTTCTTTGGTATGATAGAATTCCTCGGTACGTATTATGATATAGCCCCTGACCGCTAACCACTATGTCCACCACACCATTTCATTTTTCTATCAGCAAAGCACTCAAAGAAGTTTGGGGTATTTATACCAAACACCTCACGTTTTTCTTGGTGCTTGGCGCTATCATGATGGTGCTCAACTTTGGCGCTGACAACAAACATCTCCCGGTTGTACTATCGGTACTTATCGGCATCGTATCGTTTGTTGTGAGTATCGTCTGGCTCAAAGTATCGCTTCATGCAGTCCGATCACAAGACGACAAGCTAGTACTTGGTCGTATGGTGGATCTTGTCCCATCCTTTACGCAGTGTTTGTCATTGATTGGCGTCTACCTTCTTTCAGCACTCTTTGTACTTGCAGGATTTGTAGTATTCATCATCCCTGGTATCTACGTGGCATTTCGGTTGACGTTTGCAGGGCTCGGGTACCTCGATCGCCAAGAAGGAGTGCGTGCGAGCGTCAGATTTTCATGGGATATTACCAAAGGCGTCTTTTGGACTGTGCTACTCGTTGGACTCACCGCACTCGTACTCTATATCCTTGGTACGATCACGTTTGGCATCGGACTTCTCATCACATATCCACTCGCGACACTTCTAACCGCAAAACTCTATATCGCACTTGTTGAAAGATATGAGCATACTCAAGCAGTTGCTGTGCAGCCAGCTGAAATCCCTCCGACACCACCAACTCCTTCAATCGATACAGAGCCTATGCAATAAAAAATCCCCCGGTGATTCCGGGGGATTTTGTTCATAGGTACATCTCGCGTATCTTCATCAGGATGGTACCGTAGATGTTTGACTCATTGTTTACTTCATCAATATCGAAACGTCTCTGACCATCGATGAGACCATTAATCAAAACTTTTGGTCTTGTTGCTTTGAGTACAGTATTGTACTCAGGATACTGTTGAAACTTTACCAACGTAAAATCTTCAAGTGCTCTGATAACAAATGAAGTATCCCAAAATGGGATAGGTTCGATACGTTGTTCGAGTGTTTTGAGGTCTGCCGCAAGCATGGTTTCTCTGATTTGTGCTTGGATACTCACATCTTTTGTTTTGAGACTGAGTACTGCGTGGCGTACGCTCGGATACATGTGCGGACCAACTTTTATGTCGCAGCGATAATCATCACATAGACAAAAGAGTCCCGCACCAGCAAACGAGAGAATCTCTGTTTTGGTAACGTGCTTATTTTGTACTGAAGGAGCAAATGGTTGCATAGTAAAAGTTTTTCTCACTTTACTGACATATACCCCAAATGTCAAATAATGAGGTAAATATTGACAAAAATACGTAGTATGATAAAATGCTCACAAACAAAACCCTCATTTATAAGGTATGGAAAAAAAGATCTATTTTTTGTTAACATGTCATCGACAAGTAACTAAAGGTATTTTTGTAGGACTTATTGTGTTCTGCATCACAAACGTATTGATCGCTGTCCGGTATAACGAGTATGTGCTTTATGGCGTACTCGCTATCAGCGCAGTTGTACTTATGACTGGCATATTTGTATCGAGGTCTATCGTCGAAACAATCCTTATGCGCACGATTCGACGATATCTCGCAGATCCTACAACTGACGTAGGGCGTGCAAAGATACTTTACGCAGATTTTTGTCAGGTATCAGAACTCAGTCATTTTGTTCCTGCGCTCAACAAAACGATTATAGAAAAGTTTGTTGCTGGATATCATCGCACACAGTTTTGCATTATATCTCGCAAGACTGCAACACTGCGAGATATTACAGAAGAAATGACCGTTGCTACCGCAACCGCCTGATCACCACCAGGCACCACAAAGCCCCCGTTTCGGGGGCTTTATTATGTAAGTTTCGATTGGTGACCCTACGGGGAATCGAACCCCGCTTTGAAGCTTGAGAAGCTTCCGTCCTAACCGATAGACGATAGGGCCAAGGTGTGTTGTGCTTGGACACTATACCTGACGGGCGGTGTATAATGCAAGTATGAAAAAACGATATCTCATTATTATCCTTGTGATTGGTTTTGCGGCACTGTTTGCGAGACTATTTCGTGATGCCGGCAAACCGATCGATCGAGTACAGCAACCTGTTTCTGGGCCAACACTTGAACCAGAAACTCCTCCCGCAACCAAGGACGACCTCATCATCGTTGAATCACCGCGCCCCAACGCACAAGTAACAAGCCCTATCGTGATCAAGGGCAAGGCTCGTGGCAACTGGTTCTTTGAGGCGACGTTCCCTGTGACGCTCACCAACTGGGACGGCCTCATCATCGCCGAGGGGTATGCCAAAGCCCAAGGTGAGTGGATGACGACGGATTATGTGCCGTTTACGGCAAACCTTTCGTACACACTTGCACCAGAGACGCCGTACCGCCGAGGATTTCTCATCCTCAAGAAAAACAACGCGAGTGGAGAACCGCAGTTTGATAACTCGATCGAGATACCTGTTACACTATAACCACTATGGAGCAACATCGACCTACTCACACACAACTTATCATCACACTTATCGGACTTGTACTGATTGCAGGAGCGATATGGTATGTCAACCAGGGGCAACGTGTCACAAATCCTGCACCAGTGTCTACAGATACCACCTCTCAGTGGCCATCCAAAGAGATCACCAAGCAAACTATCAGTGAAGAAAACCAATACTATACGATCAGCGCAGCGTACCCTCAGACAGGTAGCGATCGTATCACTCGAGAACTTCAAGCATTTGTAGAAGATCAAATCGCTCAGTTCAAATCAGACACTGCATGGGTGACTGATCCATCTCTTGATTCTGCGGCAGCAGGGTCGCTCTCGCTCAGTGTTGACTATAGAGAAGTCGTTTCGTCGTATGCTGATACGTATGTGTTTACTATCAGTACTTACACAGGTGGAGCGCACGGACTCCAGGTGACGCGCACCTTTGCATACGACAAGCTTGGTACGCCGATAGCGCTCAACACGTTGTTTGCCAAACCTGATACTGGACTTGCCAAAGTCGCAGCCTTTGTTCAAGGAGAACTTACCAAAAAAGACATCAGTGATTCGCAATGGATCAAAGACGGTGCTGCTGCAACAGCCGAAAACTACCAATCATTTATCATCAGTGACGAAGGAGTAACGTTTGTGTTTGATCCATATCAGGTCGC
>CAYZSX010000007.1:0-13123 GCA_964481155.1 uncultured Candidatus Saccharibacteria bacterium | reverse complement strand
CATTTATCATCAGTGACGAAGGAGTAACGTTTGTGTTTGATCCATATCAGGTCGCGCCATACGCTGCAGGTACTCAGAACATTCTCGTGCCTTTTGCAGTGTTCAAACCGCTCGCAAATCCAGAGTTATTTGGAAAATAAAAAATCGCTGCACAATTTTCGAGTGTCTGGTGAACTGACCCGAGGACCGAGAAAATTCTGCAGCGATTTTTCTTGTCCAGTGAGCATCACTCAGTAGTGCGTTCGATATCTATGTCAGCGAGTGCGAGTGGTTCGAGCCTGCTTTCACTTTCGGTGATGCGCATGACGTCTTTGTCGACTTTTTTGAGCTCCTTGGTTGCGCTGTTGTAGTGGTTGACGACTGTCTTGAGTGTCGTACCGAGTTTGTTGTGGTATTCCTCATACGAAGAAAGGTGTCTGCCGAGCTCATCGACACGTTTGCGAATCTCTTTGGCGGATTCTTCTATCTGAAGCGCTTTGAGTCCTTGGAGGACGGTCTGCAGGTATGCGAGGAACGAGGTGGGGGACACAATGATCACGCGGTACTTGCTCGCCGCACGTTGAATGAGGTTTTCGGTATCTTCGCTGATCGCACCGACTTTGTTGACGAGGAGATCGTAGTAGATCGCTTCGTGGGGGATGAACATGAATGCAAAGTCCATTGTGTTGTGCTCCGGCTGGATGTATTTGCTTGTTTCTGCAATGCGTTCTTTGAGGTCGCTCACAAACTGTTTTTCGAGTCGATCACGTATACCAGGATCGGTTGCTTCGACGAGACGGTTGTAGTTTTCGAGTGAAAACTTGGAATCAATCGGGATTATTTTGTCTTTGACTCGTACGATCGCATCAACGATGGTGCCGTCAGGGAAGGGGTACTGCATCTCATAACTACCTGCAGGGAGTACGTTGGCAAGGAGTGTCTCGAGGTAGTACTCGCCGAGGATGCCGCGCTGTTTTGGGTTTTTGAGAATGTCTTGAAGCTGCGCGAGCCCTTCAGCAAATCCGATCACCTGCTTGTTGCCTTCATCGAGGCGGGTGAGGCGCTCGGTGATGTCAGCGATGATGCGCGCACTCTGCGAACTCTGGTCACGCATGCTCTCACGGATCGATTGCTCACTCTGCGAGAGCTTTTGATCGACGACTTTCTGCAGGTCTGCTACCTGCTGCATGAGGAGTGAAAAGCCGGTGGTGTCTCCTTGTTCTGGTCGGCGTTTTTGTTTGGTGCTCAGGTATACGATAAGCGCGCCGAGTGCGATACCGAGTGCGATATAGGTTGCTTGCATATCGGGTATTGTAGCATGCAAAAAACCCGATCCTTATTAGGGATCGGGCTCGTAGGTACATAGTTACGTTTCTTTGACGCCCTGATTGTTGTGCAGTTCATACTCAAGTCCATGCAGGTACATAATGTGCAACGTGTGGTTTGTAAAGAGTGAGCTTGGTAATGCATATTCGCGCTCAAGTTTCTTTATCAGTTTGGAGATTTTTATAGGATTACGATGCAGAATCATATTGACTGATGTTTTGCCGGTCGCGTCGCATACGGATATTTTAGATTCACTACCAGCATCTGTTGTTTCGATGAGTGTGTAGCAACTTCGCCAAGCTTTAGGAGTCCTGGTGTCACAGATAAAATAAGCTGTTTGAACTTTTCCAGGATCCTTCAACATAGGGATTCTTTGTACGGAAACATATAGGCAGTCTTCGGTTGAGTTTTGGTAGGCTTCAATCATGGAATTAAAGTCACCAGAAAACGGAACTATTCGTAAGAAGTCTCCATTGGTAAATGTAGCAATTAAGTTTTTTGGGAGCATAGTATTTTTTTGCAACAATACTATGAAATCTGCTTTGTGTCAAACTACCGCACAAACGTTTTGAGAGTATAGATCCAGTCTTCTTCACCGGTTGGGTTTTTGAGCTTCTCGGCAAGGAGCCATGAGAGGTACCCAGGGTCGACATGTGCGACGTCTTCGACGCGCATACCTTTGTGTTTGCCAAAGGTAAACTCTCGCATAAACATCGGTTCACTACTGATCCGCATCATCTCAGCGAGCGCTTCTTGCTCGGTCTTGCCATCCTTTATCAGACGGGCGAGGAGATAATCAAAGAGTTTTTCGAGGACGAGCACATCGGCAAACGCATCGTGGGCAGGGACGTCGAGCTCCATGTCGAGTGCGTAGCGCAAGTACTGGAGTTTGTGCTGGGTAAATTCACCGTGCCCATCGAGTGCATGGATCGTTTTGTACGTGCAGATCACGTTGGTCGGGTGTATGTCTTCGGCGATGAGCATCCCCACATCAAATGATGCATTGTGCGCGACGACTATGGTGTCAGGGGACTCAAAGAGGGTCTTGATCTCGTTGTACCTTGGAGACTCACGAAATGCGGGTTTGTCAGCGACCATTTTGTTGGTGATGTGGTGGACGGCACTTGCTTCAAAGGGGATCGCTCGCGGTGGCTTGTAGAGCTCGTTGATGAGGGGCTCTGCTACGCCGTGCTCTTTGACTGCGAGCTGACAAAGCCGGTCTTCATGGGTGTTGCCCGTCGTTTCAGTATCGAAAAAGTAGATGTTCATGAGGGTAGTGTAGCATAGAAATCAGTTATATTGACATTTTTTTATTAAAATGCTATAATAAAACTTGATTCATATATTTTTGTACTTTTAAATTTAAAAAACATGACAAAACAAAATTCGTTGGGGGGGGTGATAACCACTTCTTCCGCGGTAGTTTCTGAAGAAATCAAGCAACATGCTATTTCTCACATTTCAGATGAAATGCTGGAAAAAACAGTTTTACCGGGAAATGGTAAGTTTTTGCTTACATTTCTCTGTAATGATTGCAGTGTACTTCCGTTTGAGCATTTTAAAGTGTATAAAACAAAGGAGTACAAAGCATTCAGTCATCTCGCCGAAAACCGCGAGTTAAATGAGCGACATGTCCATGCGCTTATGGAATCGTTTGTGAAAGATGGTTATTTGTTCACGATAATCTATGTGAACGAAAAGCTGGAAATCATTGACGGTCAACACCGGTTCGAAGCAGCAAAGCGGAAGCATTTACCTGTGTACTTTATCGTGATGCCCAACTGGGGTATCAGAGAAGTTGCTGTGCTCAACGTAAATTCTTCTGATTGGACCATGGAAGATTTCATGAACTCTTATGCAAAAGGAGGTAACGAAAACTACATTCGTTTTAAAGAATTTTACGACAAGCATCCGTTTGACATTACTACGGCCGAGCATATATTGTTTGGTAAAAGAAGTAATGGTAAGTCAACAAACGACTTCAGAACAGGAAAGATTTTGCTTTCAGAAGGCCAGGTTACAAAAGGAGTTATTAAGGCACGGCGGATCGCCTGCTTTAAAGACTTTCATCCGAAAGGTTGGAAGTCGAGAAATTTTGTTGAAGCAATGCTGATCCTGCTTAACACGAAGGGGTATGATAACGATCATATGGTCGCACAGCTCAAAAAATACCCTGAAATGTTGCTTCTGGATGCCAAATCGCTCCGTGTCGAGGAATACCACAAGATTTTTGTTGAAAAATACAATTATCGGAAAAAAGAGAAGATTGAATTAATATGATTTTCTCTCCGCTTAAACCACCCTCAGGGGTGGTTTTTTATGTTAGAATATTTTCATGATTTCATCAGACATCCGAGAAAAGCTCAAAGAAGCCATGCGGAGCAAAGATCAGGTAGCGCTCGATACATATCGAGGTCTCATCTCTGCCTTTACCAATGAGCTCGTCGCAGCGGGCAAGACCCCACAAGACGAAGTCACTGACGACATCGCGCTCTCTGTGATCAAAAAGACCATCAAACAGCGCAAAGATGCAATCGAACAGTTTGCTGCTGCAGGTCGCGCAGATCTTGCCGATGCAGATCGCGCGCAGCTCGCACTCCTCGAAGTCTTTATGCCGGCGCAGATGGCAGAAGCTGATATCAAAGCGATTGCAGAAAAGAAAAAGACTGAGCTTGGTATCACTGACAAAGCAAAGCTCGGCATCCTCGTCGGTGCAGTGATGAAAGAAACCGGAGGTAGTGCTGATGGTGCTGTGGTTAAAAAAGTAGTCGAAGATTTGTTTGCATAGTATACTGCCGGTATGATTTTGCTTCGATGGTTTATCACGACACTTGCGATATTTGCGCTCCCATACTTTGTAGACGGGATCACGGTGCGGGGTATTGTGACTGCGCTTATCGTTGCGGCGTGTCTTGTCTTTATCAACATGGTGGTCAAGCCTATAGTGACCATACTCACACTCCCGATCAACATCCTCACACTCGGACTGTTCTCGATCGTGCTCAACGGTGTGTTTTTTTGGTTTGTTGCACAGATCATCAGTGGGTTCACGGTCGCATCGTTTAGTGCAGCAGTGATTGGTGCGCTCGTCATCTCGGTGATCAACTGGATCGTCAATCATTTCGTCGACTAACACATATATATGAAGAAACTGACTCTTATCACACACGACGGTACCTTTCACACCGATGATGTCTTTGCGTGTGCGACACTATCGCTCGTGTTTACTGATCGAGAGATCGAGATCGTGCGGACGCGTGATGAGCACGATATCGCACGTGGGGACATCGTGTTTGACGTCGGAGGAGTCTATGATCCTGCAAACGGAAGATTTGATCATCATCAAAAGGGTGGCGCAGGTGCTCGCGACAACGGGATCCCGTACGCATCGTTTGGACTTGTCTGGAAAGAGTACGGGCACATGGTTGCGGGCTCAGTCGAAAACGCAGCATTTATCGATGAACAGCTCGTGCAGGGGATTGATGGAGCAGATACAGGCGCAGTCGATCGTGTTGCTGACAAAGGTGTCTATGTGTACTCGATCATTGATACGATCACTGCGTTTCGTCCAACATGGGAAGAAGACAAAAGTCTCTTTGATGCATTTACTGAAGCAGTATCGTTTGCGCGTATGATTATCGGACGACTCGTGCAACATGCGACAAGTTTCAAAAACGCAGAGCATCTCCTCGAGCGTGCGTATCAACAAGCGTCTGATAAGCAGATCATTGATATCGGTATTGAGTATCCTGGGTGGTATGAAGTCATGGCCCGGTATCCTGAACCGCTCTTTGTGGTTCACCAGCGCACTGATGGCAAATGGAGTGTCAAAGCGGTTCGTCAAAATCCTGCCGAGTTTCCTGTTCGCAAAAAGCTTCCAGCTTCATGGCTTGGACTCAGAGACCAGGAACTTGCGCAAGTATCCAAAGTTTTGGATGCGGTGTTTTGCCACAACGAAGGATTTATCGCGGTCGCTCGTACGAGAGAAGGGGCTTTGGCTTTGGCCAAAAATGCGGTAGAGTCATAGTCTATGGCATTCCTCGATGAAATCACACTCCACGTAACCGCTGGTAAGGGCGGCAACGGTGTCGTGCGTTGGCGACAAGAAAAGTTCATCCCCAAAGGTGGACCTGCTGGTGGTGATGGTGGCAGAGGAGGCAACGTCTACATCCGCGCGATCCGTAGTCTGCGTGTGCTGGACATCTACAAAGGTAAAAAAGAGTACGCCGCAGGGGATGGTGTCGACGGAGGGAGTCGTTCGCTCAAAGGCGCAAATGGTGAAGACCTCTATCTTGAGTTTCCGATCGGTTCGACTGTGACCAATGTCACCACGGGCGAGGTGTACGAACTCATCAAAGAAAAACAAGAAATCAAGATCTTGACTGGTGGTGCAGGTGGCTACGGCAACGAACATTTCAAAGGATCGACCAACCAGACTCCGCAAGAATCAACCCAGGGTAAACCAGGCGAGTCAGCAGAGCTCCATATCGAAGTGTCGCTCATCGCTGATGTCGGACTCGTCGGGTTCCCCAATGCAGGCAAAAGCTCGCTCCTCAACGCGCTCACCAACGCGCAAGCCAAAGTCGGTGACTATGCGTTTACCACGCTCGATCCCAACCTTGGTGATTTGTATGGGTACATCATCGCAGATATCCCGGGACTCATCGAAGGTGCAAGTGAAGGCAAGGGTCTCGGACACAAGTTTCTCCGGCACGTGTCTCGTACCAAGGTACTACTGCACCTCATCTCGTGTGAAAACGGCATGCAGATGATGCACAGCTATGAAACGATCCGCACAGAGCTCGACAAATACGGAAGCGGTCTCGCTGACAAAGATGAGATTATCCTCCTCACCAAGACAGACGTCACCGACGAGGAGACTGTAGCTGCCGCAAAGAAAAAGTTTGAAAAGCTGGGCAAGCCAGTCTACGCGATCACACTCTTTGATGAAGCGAGCGTCAAAGCGTTTAAGGATGAGCTCGTGAAATATCTGCAGAAATAATTAAACCCCGGCAATACCGGGGTAAAATTTTTAGATCAGTTAGTTAATCGTTTTTGTTGAGAACTGAACAGCAAATCCTGTAAATCTCCAAAACATACCACACACCTCTTTGTGTACACTACTGAATAATTTTTTTGTCTTGCATTCAGTAGAGGCTGGTGCTTTCCTGTTTGAAGAAAAGACAAGGATTTGTTGCCGTTGAAGGGGGGTTCTGTTTCTCATAAAAACTTTTTAATTTAAGGGTTTGAACAAAAAGGGTTTCCTTATCCATTATACTACTCTCATCCATTTAGTCAAATAAAAAACCGACCCTTGAAAGGGTCGGTGTGTGCTTGCTTAGAGCAGCTCTTTTTTAAGGAGCGATAAGGTGTTCTTTGAGCAGCGCGAGCGCATCAGGAAGTGCTGAGGTCAGTTCGGCGGTCAGTTCTTCACTGTTTTCGTATCCGGCAAAAGTTGCGATGTCATCAGCAGTTTTTTGGATGATGCGAGACTTCTTTTCATTAAATCGCTCAGCACGTTCATCGTTGGTCATTTGCGGATTGGTGCCGGCCCACTCCTTTTTGTAGTTGTGGAACCATACCATGGTGAGCGCTGTTAATTCACTTGAATCATCAACATCACCAATCTGTGATTCGACATCAAATAGGCTTTCAAAAAGCGCTGAGGTGCCACACTCTTCAACGATCTCTCTCACCACAGTACTCCCGGGTGCGATATGTTCGAGGAATGCGGATGCTTTTTGACAATATGCATTGTGCCTTTCTTTTGCTTTGGTGAGCATAAGAGAGAGGTTACTGCCGGCTTCCTGTTGTATTTCGTACAGGATGCCGAGTGTGTTGATCAGGAGACGTCTAGTTTTCGGGTCGGCCTTGATGTCTACTTTTTTCATTGGTTCAGGGTTTACAGGAGTTTCTTTAGATGGAGTGATTGTCTTTTTTTCTTTGGATTTTTTCCATGCGTCAATCTCCCGCTTGAGCCACTCGGCTTTTTTGGTAGCAGGTTCTTGCATGTAGGCATCAAATTTTTCTTTGAAGCTGCCGTTGAGAGAGGTAAAAAATTCCCAGTACTCTGAGTTTTCAAATACCAGGTTTTTAAATACCGACTCCCGGACTCCTTCAAGAAGATTGTCTTTGACAAATTGACTAACGTTTGTGGGGTTAAGTGGAGTGCTCATTTTTTATTTTTTAAAAGGTGAATGTTTTTTCTGATATTACATATTTTGCTAGAAATGTCAATATATACTAGTCGGTGTGGTATACTAGGTGCTCATGAAAACCTACTACCCGACGATCGGTCTTGAGATCCACGCCGAGCTCGCTACTGCGAGCAAGATGTTTTGCAGCTGCAAAAACGATCCCAACGAGACTCGTCCCAACGTCAACATCTGTCCGGTGTGTATGGCGCACCCGGGGACACTGCCTGTTGCCAACAAAGACGCGATCAAAAAAGTGATCCAGGTCGGGCTTGCCCTTGGATCAGAGATCGCAGACTTCTCGGAGTTTGATCGCAAAAACTACTTTTATCCCGACATCCCCAAAGGCTATCAGATCTCGCAGTACAAGTATCCGATTGTCTCGGGTGGCACGCTCAATGGATTTGCGATCACACGTATTCATCTCGAAGAAGACACAGGACTTTCCAAGCACGACCGAGGTGACTTCACGCTCGTCGACTACAACCGCGCTGGTGTGCCGCTCATGGAGCTCGTCACCGAACCAGTGATCCACAGTGCTCAGGATGCGGCAAACTTTGCGCGAGAGCTGCAGCTCCTCCTGCGCACGCTCGGCGTATCGGAAGCAAACCTTGAGAAAGGCGAGATGCGTGTCGAGCCCAACATCTCGCTCAGTGACGATCCCAACAAGTTTGGGACCAAGGTAGAGGTGAAAAATCTCAACTCGTTCAAAAGCGTCGAGAAGGCGATCGAGTATGAGCTTGCGCGTATGCAAGCGCTCTATGAAGCAGGTCGACAAGATGAGATCGTCCAAGAGACTCGCGGGTGGGATGAAAACAAGCAGACTACGTTTAGTCAGCGTTCCAAAGAAAACGCCAACGACTACCGATATTTTCCAGATCCAGATTTGCCCAAGATGAAGCTTCACAGTGCGTTTGATCTCGATCAGATGAAAAAGGAGTTGCCTGAGCTGCCAGATGCAAAACGTGCGCGATACATATCACTTGGGGTGAAAGCCGCTGATACGGAGATATTTGTATATGACGGAGCACGTGCAAAGTTTTTTGAAGCAGTGATCGCAGGTAAAGATGCAGCATTTGCACAGATCGCGTCAAACTACATCATCAACGATGTAGGAGAAAAGTTTCCGAGTATCGAACATTTTGTTGAACTCATCACGATGGTGCAAGCAGGTGAAATCACCTCTCGTGCTGCCAAAGACCTCCTCGCAGAGATCATCGAGACTCCTGCATCACCCAAGACAATCGCTACTGAAAAAGGACTCCTCCAACAAAACAATGCCGATGACTTGAAACCAATCATCGAACAAATCATCAAAGATAACGAAAAGATTGTTGCTGATTACAAATCCGGCAAAGAAGCTGCACTCCAGGGTCTGGTGGGGCAGGTGATGAAAGCAACGAAAGGTGCCGCAAATCCACAGCTCACCTTGCAGATGCTCAAGGATATGGTATCCTAATAACGGATTCAGTTTTGATATAATGCTAAGCAAAAGGGGTTGGCAAAAATGCGACCCCTTTTTCTATTTGGTATACTCTAGCTATGGATACAAAGATAAAAGTAGCTATTAACGGATTTGGGCGCATTGGTCGAGCATTTCTCAAGGTCGCATGGATGCGTCCTGAGATAGAAGTCGTCGCAGTCAACGATCTCGGATCGATCGATTCACTCGCGTATCTCCTGCGGCACGATACTGTCTATCGAGATTGGGGACACGATGTACAGGTTGTCGGCACTGATCTTGTCATCGACGGCAAGACCGTGAAGTTTATCAGTGAAAAAGACACGACCAAACTTCCATGGCGTGACCTCGGCATCGATGTCGTCGTCGAATCAACTGGGCTCTTTACTGCATATGAGAAAGCAAAGTTCCACCTCGATCAAGGTGCAAAAAAGGTTGTGATCTCTGCTCCAAGCAAAGGTGACGGATCATTCCCAGGAGAGACGATATTGCTCGGGGTGAATGAAGAAAAGTTTGGCACGTGTGATGTGACGAGCAACGCGTCGTGTACCACCAACGCATCATCACCGCTCATCGGTATCCTTCACGAGGCGCTCGGCATCGAAAAGGCAATCCTCAACACCGTCCATGGCTATACCGCATCCCAAGCGCTCGTCGACGGTCCAAGCAAGAAAGACCTGCGTGAAGGCCGCGCTGCAGCGCAAAACATCGTGCCGTCATCGACTGGTGCTGCTATCGCAGTCACCAAAGCGTACCCACAACTCGAAGGACTCTTTGATGGGATCTCGATCCGTGTGCCAGTGCCGGCAGGGTCAATCGTTGATGTGACATTTATTTCTAAAAAAGATACGAGTGCAGAAGAGGTAAACATGATCCTCACCAAAGCGGCAAGTGATCCACGATGGAGTGGTGTGTTTGCAGTCACCAACGAGCCACTCGTCTCATCTGATATCCTTGGCAACCGCCATGCATCGATCGCCGACCTCGAGATGACCCGCGTCGTCGGTGGCAACCTCGTCAAAGTCATGGGATGGTACGACAACGAGATGGGGTACACCTATACGCTCGTTGAGCATGTAGTGAAGACAGGCAAGACGATTAAATAATATGGAATCAATAGAAAATATAAATAACAATCCTGAGGAAAATAATATTGAGGTTTTGCAAAATAAAGCAGATCGACTAAGAAATAATCTTCCTGATTCTCAGACAAATACTCGTTCTCAAGCAACACAAGATTTGTTGGATTTTGCGGCAGAACTTTATGATGTACCAAAGTATTCGGAAACTATTGAATCAGGAAAATATGTTAGTTGGCTCCAAGATCTGGGTATGGATGGTTACAATGCTTCTATGAAATTGAACAGTCCAAGACAAGCTCTAGACGAATTGCTTAAAAGACTTTCTTCAATGAAATAATATGACCGTTCATCTCGCCACAGATCATACCGGAGTATCACACAAGGAGGCCTTGAAGGCGTATTTGCTCGAGCAGGGAGTTGAAGTTGTTGATCATGGCGCAAATGAAGTCGTTGAAGGAGACGACTATCCAGACTACGTGATCCCATGCGCGCAAGCTGTAGCTGCTGATCCTGACAACTCGATGGGTGTAATCTTTGGAGGTAGCGGGCAAGGGGAGGCGATGTGCGCAAACCGCGCTCCTGGTGTGCGCTGCGCGCTGTACTACGGCGGTCCGACTGATATCCTCACACTCTCGCGCGAGCATAACGGGGCAAACATGCTGTCACTCGGCGCGCGCTTTCTGTCTAAAGATGAAGCAATTGAAGCGGTAATGTTATGGCTCGGTACAGCATTTAGTAACGACGAGCGACATGTGCGCAGACTTAGCAAGTTTTAATATGAAGATCATTCCTGCGATTTTGCCAAATAATTACTACGATATTCCAAATGGAGTCGAGAAAGTTGTTGGTGCTGTTGATACGGTGCAGATTGATTTTGTCGATGGGCACTTTGCGAGCAATCGTACGTGGTGGTTCAACAACAAAAACGCTGACAAACTCGATGCGCTGCTCCATGAAGACGAAGGATTGCCACACTGGGACGAGATCAACTACGAGTTTGATCTCATGGTCAAAGATCCGCTCCAGTACATAGACACGTTTGTTGCGCTTGGCCCGTCCAAAATTATCTTTCATGTAGAGGGATTGGATCAAGAAAAAATGATCGCCTATTTTGAGACACTTCCTGAGATTGTGCGCAGTACGATCACGTTTGGGATGGCGATTGGTGTTGATACTGATCCACAGCTACTTACTCCATTTGCACAATACATCGATACGATCCAGTGTATGGGTATCAAAAACGTTGGATTTCAAGGGCAGTCATTTGACGATCGTGCTATTGAACAAATCAAAAAAGTAAAAGCACTCTTTCCAGACAAACATATCTCAGTTGATGGTGCAGTATCACTTGCAAATGCACAAACTCTCGCACAAGCAGGCGCGGATACACTTGTTGTAGGTTCTGCAGTGTTTCTCTCAAACGATATTCACGGTACAATACATACACTAGAGCGTATATGGCAACCGGCGAATACTCAATCAGAGAACTAGAACTCAAAGCAAACGACATTCGTCAGTCGATCATTTCGATGCTTCTTGAGGCGGGAAGTGGTCACACCGCAGGACCGCTCGGCATGGCAGATGTGTTTACTGCACTTTACTTTGATATCCTCCGTCACAAACCAGAAGATCCAGCGTGGCCAGATCGTGACAGACTCATCCTTTCCAACGGTCATATCTGCCCCGTACTATACGCAACGATGGCGCATGCAGGATACTTTCCTGTACAAGAGCTCCTCACACTTCGCAAGTTTGGCACGAGACTCCAGGGGCATCCACACCGCGAATACTTGCCATACCTTGAGACGTCGAGCGGACCACTTGGCTCTGGTCTCTCACAAGCAGTCGGTATGGCGATCGCTGATCGCATGGACTACGGGATCACGAGCGAGCGGTACATCTACTGCCTCCTCGGTGATGGCGAGCTTGACGAAGGCAACAACTGGGAGGCGGTCATGCTCGCAGGCAAAGAAAAGCTCAGAAACCTCATCGCAATCGTCGACCGCAACAACATCCAGATCGATGGCTATACCGAAGACGTCATGCCGCTCAATGATCTCGTGAAAAAGTGGGAAGCGTTCAACTGGCATGTCCAAGAAGTGGATGGCCACAACATCGATGCAGTCATCGATGCAGTACGCAAGGCAAAAGCAGTCTTTGAAAAGCCATCAGTCATCATCGCGCGCACGATCCCCGGCAAAGGTGTACGAGAGTTTGAGCGCAGGTTTGAATGGCACGGCAAAGCGCCAAACAAAGAAGAAGCGAACATGGCTCTCGATGAACTGCGCACTTTGGGGGGCAAGATTAAGAGTGAGCATAAGTAGTATGGACAAGTATTTAAAACAAAGTATATTTTTTATAGTTATTGGAATGTTGGCGTTTATACTTTCACCTTATATTAATGTAATAATATTAACTCCTTTTAAAAGCCTCGGACTTTTCTTACTTCTTATTGGTTTGGTAACATATCTTTTCTTTTTTGTTGGATCATTAGTTTTGATAATTATTGGTTTAGTAAAGTTGCGCAAATATTTTAAATATAAAAAACAACATGGAGCTTAAACCTGGACAAATTTGGAAGCACTACAAGGGAAATGATTACAAGATCATTATTTTGGGCAAGCATTCTGAAACCGCAGAAGATATGGTTGTATATGAGCAAATGCATAGTGGTAAAATTTACATCCGTCCAATGAATTTATTTTTTAATGATGTCGAATGGGAAGGGAAAACTGTCCCGCGCTTTACGCTTGTATCGGAGTAGGAGTATACTGAGTCTATGAAAAAGTCAGTTTCTAAAAAACCTTTGGTTGAGCAAAATGGTTTTCAAAAACTCGAGAAGCAGATTGATACTCTTGCGCGTATTATGATGGATAATTTTACTCGGATTGAAAAAACAATGGCAACAAAAGCAGATATTTTGGATCTTCACGACAAATTTATTCATCGTCGAGAATTCGACCAACTCTCACTCCGTGTTAGTAAATTAGAAGAAAAAATGAGACGATAACTGTGCTCAACCCTGATTTAAAACTCAATCCCAAGATTTTTGCCGATGATGTCGAGCAAGTGCCGATCCG
>CAYZSX010000006.1:12804-30886 GCA_964481155.1 uncultured Candidatus Saccharibacteria bacterium | reverse complement strand
CTTGAACCCGCAACCTCCCGCGTGACAGGCGGGTGCTCTAACCAGTTGAGCTACGTCCGCAAATTGTTAAAAGCCATTTTAGGGCCGGGTGTCGACGGGTGGGCACGATCCACCGACCTTAGCGTTATGAATGCTACGCTCTAACCAACTGAGCTACGCCGACAGCTACCTTCATAAAGGCTTCAAAAATATAGCATATATCCTCAAAATTTCAACAAGGGTGCTATACTGGACGGTATGAAAAAGTGTATCTTTATCACTCTGATTGCAGTGCTCGTCTTCCCAGCGATGGTCTGGGCACAGACTCCATCAGCGGACACCCCTTTAGTGAGCGCAAAAGGTGTCGCTATCTATGGGTGGAAAGATGGCGTACCCACACCGCTGTATGTCAAAAACGAGCACCGCCTCTATCCAATCGCAAGCATCACCAAACTCATTACCGCAAAAGTTGCTGAAGAACTCTATGAACCTGACAAAGTCTTTACGATTTCAAAAAGCGCTGTTGCGACATATGGAACAACTGCGGGTATCAAACTCGGCGCCAAATTTACCCGAGATGATTTGCTCAAAGCGCTCCTTGTCCACTCAAGCAATGATGCTGCCACTGCGCTCATGGAACCAGTTGGACGTACCGCGTTTCTCAAACAGATGAACAAGATACTTCATGACAACAAATACACATCAACTTCGTTCATTAACCCATCAGGACTTGATCCATCAAAAAAGGATTTGCGCCCCAACCGCATGACTCCGTATCACCTCACGAGACTACTGAGTGATATTTATCGCAGTGATCCGTTTCTCGTTGACCTCATGTCCAAAGAAACTGTTGAAATCACGGATCTTGCATCAAACACAACTGCAATACTCAAACAAACAAACATACTCTATCGAGACGAATCATATCGAGACAAGATACTCATGAGCAAAACAGGCCTCACCGATCTCGCCGGGCAAAATGTCGCGTTTATTTCTCCTGGAGGAGAAGAGTATGACTACGTATCAGTCGTTATTTTGGGATCAAAAAGTAGAGCTACTGACTCACGAGTAGTGATCGACTGGCTCACCAACACCAAAAAGCTCGCCATGACCAATCTGGGCGGATAGTTGACAATAGTCCCAAAGTTGTGGTACCATAACCACATTACTCATTTTGTGTTATATGACTTCGTTACTTGTAGGTCTAGATGACACAAGTAATTAAGATATATAACAACACAATGGAAACTCATTCATCGCGTCCACGAGGACGCTCACAATCACGCTCCGGCTACGCGCCTGGTCGTATCATTACTGCTATCGGTAGCGGGACTCGCTATGAAGGTAAGCGTCCCAAAAGCCCGTTTTCTGGACGATCATCATTTGGTGGTAGCAATCGCTCGAGAGGCTTTGGTGGTGGACGCCCGTCTCGCGGTGGCAAGCGCGGTCCCAAGGCTGACTATATCGACGAATCGCGCTTCATCAACAAAGCACCTGAAGTGACCGAAGAAACAGTGTATGTTGCGACACATACTTTTTCTGATTTCAAGATTCACGACAACCTTGCCAAGAACCTCGCGCGCAAAGGATTTGTTCATCCATCTCCGATCCAGGATCAAGCGATCCCTGTTGCCCTCGATGGCAAAGATCTCATCGGTATCGCAGCGACTGGTACTGGCAAAACGGCAGCCTTTCTCATCCCAATCATCAACAAATTTGTCGAAGATCGTATGCACCAAGCACTCGTACTTGCGCCGACTCGTGAGCTCGCACAACAGATCGAAGACGAGTTTCGCGCGTTTACGTTTGGGATGCGACTCTTTTCAGTTGCAGCAGTGGGTGGCCTTCCAATCACCAAACAGATCAAAGAAATCGATCTCGGGGTCCACATGGTTATCGGCACACCTGGTCGTGTCAAAGACCTCATCGAGCGCGGCAAACTCGATATTTCCAACTTTGCAACTGTTGTGCTCGATGAAGCAGATCGCATGCTCGACATGGGATTCATCGATGATATGCGTGATATCCTCGGCAAGATGCCTACTGATAAACAAGGTATGTTTTTCTCAGCAACATTTTCTCCAGATATTAAACGTCTGTGTACAGACTTTCTCCGTGATCCGGTGACTGTATCGCTCAAGACACGCGATACCTCAGCGAGCGTTGACCAAGACATTGTCCGTGTCGGTAGTGCCAATAAGGTAGACAAACTCGAGGAAATCCTCGCGCGTCCTGAAGTCACCAAAGCGATCATTTTCCGTGAGACCAAGCGCCATACCGATGAGCTCGCACGAGAGCTTCGTAATCGCGGCTTCAAGGTGCAAGCACTTCACGGTGACATGCGTGTGCGTGAGCGCAACCGAGCTGTCGATAGTCTCAAAAAGGGTATGATCCAAGCGCTCATCGCAACTGATGTTGCAGCGCGTGGCATCGATATCGCCGATGTCTCACACGTCATCAACTACGACACGCCGAGTACCTATGATACGTACATCCACCGCATCGGCCGTACTGGTCGCGGCAACAAAAAAGGTGTGGCACTTACGTTCGTACGATAATTGAAAACAAACGATTTTGTGCTATTATATTCGCACAAAATGCCGTTGTAGCTCAGTCGGTAGAGCGCATTCATGGTAAGAATGAGGTCCCGAGTTCGATCCTCGGCAATGGCTCCTGAAATTGACTTTTTTGTTAAATTATTTACAATAATACAAAACTTTTTAAACTAAAAAACTAAAAATCAATGTACGCGACCAAACTAACCCCTACCAAATTTAAAGGTGACAAACCTTCGTTGACCGAGGAGAAACTAATCCAATCAAAAAAAATTAAAAAAATCGCAAGAAAAAAGAGAGAAGGTACTGATGGTATCGACGCTCTCGACGAATTGGAAGATATCGATAAGGTAAGCAACTGGGAAGCAGAAATGCGACAATATGATTAACACAACCAAGGCCAGACTCAAACGATCTGGCCTTTGTCATGTTCGATTTTTTGTGCTATAGTAACGCACTTATATGCAAATCAGAAACATCGCCATCATTGCGCACGTGGACCACGGCAAAACGACACTCACTGACAAAATGCTCGCATTTTGCGGCTTTGACCTCGCAGGTGCATCGATGGACTCCAACCAGCTCGAACAAGAGCGCGGTATCACTATTTATGCCAAAAACACTGCAGTCATGTACAAAGGCACGAAAATCAACATTGTCGACACCCCAGGTCACGCAGACTTTGGATCAGAAGTTGAGCGCGTGCTTCGCTCTATCGACTCAGTGCTTCTCATCGTTGACGCCCAAGAAGGTCCGATGCCTCAAACAAGATTTGTTTTGAAAAAGTCTCTCGAACTCGGACTCAAACCTATCGTCGTCATCAACAAGATCGACAAACCAGGTGCCAACTGCACCCAGACCCACGATGCAGTGTTTGAACTTTTTATGGAGCTTGGCGCAACCGATGAGCAGCTCGACTTCACGACAGTGTATGCGATCGGACGCGATGGTGTTGCGATGAAGGCGGAAACCGATGAACGCAAAGATCTCGCACCACTTTTTGAAACAATCCTTGAAAAGGTTCCTGTTGCAGTCAACGACACCACCAAAGCATTTCGTATGCAAGCGTTCAACCTCGCGTACGACAACTTCCTCGGACGTCTCGCTGCCGGTCGTGTGTATGAAGGTATCGCAAAAGCAGGCGACACTGTGTATGTAAAGACGATGAATGGAGAAACTCGCACCGCAAAAATCACCAAACTCTTTACATTTATGGGTATGAAGCGCGAAGAGGTAGCAGAAGCTGTCGCAGGTGATATCGTGATGCTTGCGGGTATCCCGGACATCTTTATTGGAGAGACGATTAGTACCAACAAAGACGCAGAGCTCCTGCCGGCTATCACGATCGATGAACCAACAATTGTGCTCGACTTTTTGGTCAACAACTCTCCCTTTGCAGGCAAAGAGGGCAAGTTTGTGACGAGTCGTCAGATCCGCGAGCGACTCGAACGCGAGCTCGAAGTCAACGTTGGACTCAAAGTCGATTTTACTTCAGATCCGACTCGTATCGCCGAAGGCTTTAAAGTATACGGTCGTGGAGAAATGCACATCGCAGTCCTCCTTGAAACGATGCGCCGTGAAGGATTTGAAATGCAGATCTCACAACCGCACGTCATCATCAAAGATGTCGATGGAGTAAAGAGTGAACCGTTTGAAGAAGTCACTATCGATGCACCGGTAGAGTTTCAAGGTGTCGTGATTGAAAAGCTCGGCATGCGAGGATTTATCATGAGTGATATGAAACTCCATGAGAGCACTGTGCGTATGGTGTTTACTGGTCCAACACGTGGACTCCTGGGCTATCGCGGCGTCTTTATGGTAGATACCAAAGGTGAGGGGATCATGAGTGCTCGTGTTGTTGGGTTCCGCCCATATGCAGGCGAGATCGCACACCGACAGGTCGGATCGATGATCTCGATGGAAAACGGCAAGGCGCTCGCGTTTGCACTCTGGGGACTCCAGGATCGCGGCACGCTTTATATCACACCACAGACCGAAGTCTATACCGGTATGGTTGTCGGCAACACAAGTAAGGGTGAAGAAATGACCGTGAACCCAACCAAAGGTAAACAGCTCACCAACATGCGCGCCTCTGGATCTGATGAAGCAGTGACACTTGTACCTGCATGGACGCTCTCGATCGAACGTGGACTTGAAGTCATGCAAGACGATGAATTCCTCGAGATCACTCCACAGTCAGTCAGGCTTCGTAAGCAGTATCTCACTGAGACTGAGCGAGCAAAAGCAAAACGAAAAGCGTAAAATAAAAAAAAGCAGCTATTGCTGCTTTGATAGAATCTTACGGATAATATACGATTCTACATTTACCAATCGAGCAATGTTCCTGGTGATACATTTCTGAAAATGAAAAATCGAGTGTAATTTTTTCATCTCCAATAGCTCCATTTAATCGCTCACTGAAAACTTCTTCAGGAGTATCATGACCATCAAAACCCTTGGCGCTCAAATCATCAGTATGGATATATACTTTCCCAAGACATATTATTCCATCTGAAAAATTGAATTCGATTTTTCTTTGAGGTGGTTTATAGTAACCAGGACCATCTTCGAGTTTTGTGGCAACACTTAAAAATTTTTTAGTGAGACAACCGCTGCTTTTGAAAAGTAGATCAATAAATCCGACTCCATTTGATTTTAATCTGGAAAGAATTGTTGAAAAATCTTTTAGCTCCATAACTGTTTTTTTTGCAACATTACAACTTTCATGATAATATGTCAAGTATTATATGAACGAAAAACGCTTGAAGGAATTTTGGAATAAAGAGTACAAGGATCCGGGGATGTTTGCGCTCTCCGATGAAGTGTCGGCAGACCTCGTCAAATGCGTGCGCTGGATGATGAAAGAGTATGGTGAGGACGTCTTGCGCCCCGATACCGTCGTGCTCGATGCAGGGTGTGGCAATGGACGCAACTTGCTCTGGCTCAACGAAGCGTTTCGTGTGCGCGGATATGGCTACGATATATCGGACGAAGCAATCGCGCAGGCACAAGCGCACGCAGACAAACAACAGTGGGGCAATAAGCTCGTGTTCAAAGTACGCTCACTTGATGAACTCATCCCGCTTGAAGATGAAAGCGTCGACCTCGTGATCGATGCGATGTCATCACACTTTTTAAAAAATATTGAGCGAGAAAGATTTATAAGTGAAGTTGCGCGTGTCCTCAAGCCTCAAGGTGTGCTGTTTTTCAAATCCTTTTATGCAGAGCGTGACACACATACCAAAGAGCTTCTCGAAAAGCACGGTGCTGATGAAGAAAACGCATACATTCATCCCAAACTCAAAGTCTATGAATATGTGTGGACTGATGCAGCACTCGCAGCGTCTTTTGAAAAAGACTTCATACTTATGAAAAAGGAGCTCTCGGGCAAACACCACATCAAAGGCAAGCCTGCAAAGCGTCGTAGTGTCGTCTGTTATTTTGAGAAGAAGTAAAAATTGAGCCGAAAAAGGGATTCGAACCCATGACCTACCCCTTACGAAGGGGTTGCTCTACCAGCTGAGCTATTTCGGCGAATACTGAGACGATATCATATCTTTTAATTTCAATCCATTTTATATATTTTTGCAGACAAGGCTCGTTTGCTCGGGAGCCGTTTTCTTCCACCGTTACCTTTATTAGAGCCTGCATATGTTGGGTTGAGTGAATCACAGTTTGGACAAATAAGGCGCAAGTTATTTTCCGTGTTGTTTCGCCAGTTGCCATCAATATGGTCAGCAACGAGCGGCACAAGACCCGTTTTTTGATTTATGCGATTCCATCCACACAAACAGCATTTATTTTCATATTTTTCGCGAAGGTATGCCTTAATCGCTCGCGTAACAAGACCTATATTATTTAGTCCGCTTCTTTTTCCTATTTTCCACTCTTTTAAAACCTGATCTCGCTGATATAAGCCTTGGCATTTATTACTACAATATTTGTAATACGATCTTGCTGGTTCTTTTCCACACCATAAGCATGGAGTTCTTGGTTTTTTTGGATTTGGCACAACGGTAAGTATATAATGAACTGCATACCTACAACAAGGATAGTTAGTGGTCGAATGTTAATAAATTGTTTGGTATAATCATTTAATGGACAAAGAATCGATCCAAGCACGGATTAGTCAAATCGAAACCGCAATGAATAGTGCGGACTTTTGGAATGATGTGCCAGGAGCACAGGCGCAAATCAAAGAACTCCAAGAGCTCAAAGACAAACTTGAAGGTGGTGATCGATATGACAAAGGTCCTGCGATCCTCACGATATTTTCGGGAGCGGGAGGTGATGATGCAGAAGACTTTAGTGCGATGCTCTTGCGCATGTATAGCAAGTTTGTCGAACGCAACGGGTGGTCACTCGCGTATCTATCCCAAAATGAAAATGATCATGGTGGCTACCGCAATGTGACTATAGAGATAGTGGGCAAAGGTGCCTACGGCACACTCAAAAACGAAAGCGGAGTGCATCGTCTCGTGCGTATCTCGCCGTTCAACGCCAACAGCAAACGTCAGACATCGTTTTCACTCGTTGAGGTCGTGCCCAAACTTTCCAAAACGGATACCGATGTTGTGATCCCAGAGAGTGAGCTCGAGGTGTCGTTTGCACGCGCAGGTGGTCCTGGCGGTCAAAACGTCAACAAGCGTGAGACTGCAGTGCGCATGGTGCACATACCGACCGGTATCTCGGTTCATGTGACGACTGAGCGTAGTCAAGAGCAAAACAGAGACAAAGCACTCGAACTTTTGAAAGGCAAACTCTACAAGAGACAAGAAGAAGAACGCATCGCCAAAGAAAAGGGTCTCTATATCTCCAAAACGACTGATATCGAATGGGGAAATCAGATCCGTTCATATGTGCTTCATCCATACAAAATGATCAAAGATCATCGCACTGGTGTTGAGACTGGTGCTGTTGACAAAGTACTTGAAGATGGAGATATCGATATGTTTGTGGAAGCAGAGCGAGATTTCTAGTGTGCTATACTAGAGATCCATGATTAAGTTCGTAAACGTATCAAAAGTGTATCCAAACGGATCGGTCGCACTCGAAAACGTCAACCTCGAAATCGAGAGCGGGGAGTTCATCACAATCATTGGTCCATCGGGTGCTGGCAAGACCACACTCACCAAGATGATCCTTGCCGAAGAAGCACCAAGTGAAGGAACAGTCTTGTTTGAAAACATCGACATCAATGCGCTTGATCGCAGTGGCACAACCAACCTGCGACGACGTATCGGGACAGTGTTTCAAGAGTTTCGTCTCCTCAACAGCAAAACTGCGTACGAAAACATCGCCTTTGCGATGGAGGCAGCAGGCAAAACTGATGCAGAGATTGTCTCTGATGTACCGCACGTACTCCAACTCGTCGACCTCCAGGATCGCATGTTTCATTTTCCAACACAGCTTTCGGGAGGAGAAAAGCAGCGCCTAGCAATCGCTCGTGCCATCATCAACCAACCAGAAGTCCTCATCGCAGATGAACCAACTGGCAATCTCGATGAAGCAAACACTAAAGAAGTTGTCCATATTTTGAAAAAGATCAATGATCTCGGTACAACAGTGATCCTTACGACACATGACCCTCTTTTGATTCATTCGGTCGGCAAGCGTCTCATCACTATGGAAAAGGGTCGTATCGTTGGAGACGAAGAACGAAAGCTCAAAGAGAAATAAGGTATACTAGAGATATATTATGTTTTGGGTCAAACTACAACGCGTACTAAAGAGTGGATGGAACAATTTCAAACGAAATGGTCTTGTGTCATATGCGGCTATCCTTGTCACTACGATCACGCTCTGTGTTGCAACAGGTATCTTGCTGTTTCAGGGACTTCTCAAAAATGCGATCGCGCAAGTACAAAACAAAGTCGACATAGCGGTATACTTCACTGTCGACGCCCCTGAAGAGAGTATCCTCAACCTCCAAGAAACTCTCGAGCGACTCCCTGAGGTCTCTACGGTGACCTACACATCAGCAGATGAGCAAGTGCTTGCGTTTCGTGATCGGCACGCAGATGACTATCTCACGCTCCAGGCGCTCGAAGAGCTCGGAGACAACCCGTTTGGTGGATCACTTCTCATCAAAGCCAAAGACTCTACTCAGTATGAAGCAATCGCCAAAGTCCTCCAGGGTGATAGTGAGATTGCACGTCAGAGTGCACCAATCATTGAGCGTATCAACTATTCTCAAAACAAAGTTGTGATCGATCGACTCAACATGCTCATCCACAACGCGCGTACTGTCGGCGGCGCGGTCACACTCATACTCGCACTCATCTCAATCGTGATTGTATACACGACAGTTCGTTTGACTATCTATACTGCCAAAGAAGAGATCGGTATCATGCAGCTTGTTGGAGCAAGTCCATCCTATGTCAGAGCACCGTTTATCGTGGGAGGAGTACTGTATGGTGTCTTTGCATTTCTCATATTGCTTGCCATCTTTTTGCCGCTCACGTATTTCTTGGGCCGTCACGCAACAGATGTACTTGGCTTTGACATGTATGCGTACTTTATCTCACACTTCTTTTCGATTGGAGGGATGGTCCTCGGTATCGGACTTGTCCTTGGTGCTATCTCGAGCATGCTTGCGGTCAGACGGTATCTCAACGTCTAATAGACTTTTTCAACATAATGTGGTATTATGGGGAAAAGTTTTTTAAACCCCAAAGCTATTTTTATGACTAGTCTTGTCCAAAGAAGTGATTCTTCTAACATTTCAGCTATCCCGCAAAATTTGATCATGGTTTCATTCGAACAACCATGGCTCCTTGAAGATCAGAAACTCCCAGGTTTGGAGAGGTTGCAACAAAAACACGAGCTCAGACTGTTTGCATTACGAGAGTCAATTCGTGGTCGTTTTGTAAATCCACCATTTCCAGGTCGCTGGGTTCAGGATTCTTTATGTGTTTTTGAAATATGCGCAAAAACAATTGATGAACCTGAACCTGAACCTGAAGAAGTGGATGATGAGCAGTCTTTGGAAGCACCAGAAATCCAACCAGCCATTTTTTGCTACCACGCAGACGGTTGCTGTAGTTTTAGTGTTGATCCGTACACGGATGCACGCTGTAAAAGTTTTTTGGTTTTACCTCCCACGGAGTTTGAAAAAAAGAAAACACCAAAAACAACACTGGGATGTTTTGAGTGACTAATTCCTGCACATTTTTTGTAAAAACCCTTTCGATCTTGAAAGGGTTTTTTTGTGTTGAAAAAAACTGTATTTTCAGTTATAGTAGTGCGCACGATCAATTGCCCGATCGTCTAATGGTAGGACGCCGGTTTCTGGCACCGTAAATTGGGGTTCGAGTCCCTGTCGGGCAGCAACGTTATTTTGGAAATAAAAAACCACTCGTTCGAGTGGCGGATGACTTTTTGTTCAATCGTTTGTTGTGATTGTATCTGAGCAAATCACTTTGTCAATAGAAATCTCAGCGGTTCCTCGGTATACTTGTAACCATATGGACACCTCACGAGCTGACCGTATCGCATACGACCTCCTCTCAATCGATACACTGCATCATGTAGATGAGCAGTTCATCCATCAGTATATTGTCGATACGTATACTGCGCAGACGGCAACCATTGAGACCAAAGAAATCGCACTCATCTTTGCGCTTGTGGGGCTTTATCTGCATGTAGAGCATCACTATACCGGTCGACAGATTCAAGATGCGCATATGCAGCTTGCAAGTGGGCCGCATACTTGGCCCAAACTCGTCTTTCCACAGTATCGAGGATCTATCACCGCTGCGATGGTGGTACGAGAGCCTCATGGGTCCAAGCGAAATGCAATGATCGATCTGTGGGCAGCGGCCGTGTGGCATGCTTGGCAAGAAAGTCATGCTGTTGTCAAGGATCTCGTACATACGCGCCTCGAGGTGGTATAATCTCTGGTATATGCAAAATAAATCATCAACCTCATTTGTTGTCGGTACCCTTGTGATCGTGGTTGCGCTTGTTGTTGCTGGAGTGCAGCACATGCAAAAGGTTAAAGAAGCAGCAGTACCTGCTGAAACACAAACGCCGACTGCTCAGACTCAGACACAACCCGCAACTACTACAGCAACTGCGCCCAAACCCACAACTACGACTACGACAACCTCTACAAGTACTACTACAACAAACAGTGGTCCCAAAGCATACTCTGCGACAGAGGTAGCATCGCACGATAGTCGCTCAAGCTGCTGGACGATCGTCAACGGCAATGTGTATGATGTAACCAGTTGGGTTTCGAAACACCCTGGCGGCTCGAGCGCTATCCTTAGTATGTGCGGTGTTGATGCTTCAGATGCATTCAATGAGCAGCATGGGGGGGCAAGGCGGTCCTGAGCGAGTGCTCGCTAGTTACAAGATTGGTATCCTCAAATAATATGCAAAAATCATACGCTCCACTTGTCCTTCGTTCTGGCCTCGCCTTTGTCTTTTTGTGGTTTGGGTTTTCACAGCTCTATGATCAGAGTATGTGGACAGGTTTGATTCCCAATGCGCTCACGACGATCGCAACCGCCAAGACATGGGTGATTGCAAACGGTGTGTTTGAAATCATTGCAGGATCGTTGCTTGCATGGGGTATCGGTGTGCGCATCGTTGTACCACTTCTTACGCTTCATTTGGCGACCATCGTCTGGGAGCTGGGGCTCACGCCGGTCGGTATCCGTGATATAGGGCTTGTCTGTGCGCTCATATCAGTCTGGCTACAGGGTTCTGATGAGTACTGTGTTTCGGTGAAATAATACGCAAGCTCTGTCGTCACCATATCTATGACTACCAAACATGTTTTCGGAGTGCTCCTGGGAGCTGCGATCATCGCTATCATAGCGATGTCTGTAGGGAAGCGACAAGAGCACGCTGTAGCTCCAAGTACTACACCAGACTTGATACTCGGCTGCTATCAGGCAACTATTGGCAAAGATGTTTATACACTTCGCATCACTGCACTAGAGGGTACTCGGGTCCAAGGCAGTGTCGCGTTTAACAACTACCAAAAAGATAGCTCGTCGGGTACATTTGACGGGACCTATGATGGCAAGATTCTTTTGGGCAACTATACGTTTGATGCAGAAGGTATGCGATCGGTACGTGAGCTCGCTTTCCAAAAAACAGCAACCGGTTTTGTCGAAGGATTTGGTCCAGTGACTGTGATAGATGGTAGAGAAGCCTTTGTCGACCGATCTCTGATCTCATATGATGAGGGTATCGAGTTTGATTCACACCCTTGCGGGCCAGAACAACAGACATCTCAAGAAGTAGGGGATGCGATATTTACAGGCAAGATTACTTCGTTTGATACCGGGTGTTTTGCTGATGCAATATGTAGCGTCACTATCGATGGCAAGACTGTCGTGATTGCTGCTGGGATGCGTACCGTACAGGTGCCGGTAGGGAGCTTGGTTGGTGTGCCAAGTATTGGCGATCTTGAAACGAAGATTGGCCACAAGGCAACCGTGTTTGCCAAGCGACAAGGACCCTATGAGTACACGCTCTACGGAAATAAAGACTACTACGTCAAAGTACAGTAGCTCGCTATTGTTGACAAAACACAATCCACTTTTCCAATATAGTACCGGTTGCCCCCATGATATAGTAGATATGTAGCGCTCATGCTGGATCTCGCTGTATAGAGAGCGCTATCTACTAGTCTAATTTGTATTTTGAAATCATTATGAAAAAAATCATCGCAACGAGTGGTCTGCTTGCGTACATGCTCTACTTCAACTCTACGGGTGCAGTAGCTGCAGCGATGCCAGAGATCACTCCCTCAGATCTGCAAACAACCAAGTATCAGCACAGCAGTGCTCGTCATGAGAAAAACTTTCTTTCTCGGATGGAGCGACTTGCTGACAAGTTTGGTATCGATCAGGTCGCACTTGCTCGAGATATCGATAGTGGGATGAGTAGCAAGCAAATCCTCAAAAAGTACGGTATCAGCAAAAATCAGCTCCGAGAAATCGTGGGCAACCGAGTTCGCTAAGAGTTCAAAACCCCCTTTCAAACAGGGGGTTTTGATATGGTAGGATACCCAAGACATATGCAGTCATCTGAGCAAGCATTTATCCAGACAGTCAAACGCTACTACCGAGCGCGTGGCCGACATGCGTTGCCGTGGAGACAGACACACGACCCGTACAGTATCGCCGTGTCTGAAATCATGCTCCAGCAAACACAAGTTTCTCGAGTGATCGATGCGTATATTCGTTTTATAAAAAAGTTTCCGACAGTTCAATCGCTTGCGCGAGCACCTCTGCGAGATGTTCTTGTTTTGTGGAACGGTTTGGGGTACAACCGCCGCGCCAAGTTTCTCCACCAGATGGCACAAGCTGTTGTTCGTGATCATGCAGGGATCTTTCCAGAAACAATTCAAGGTCTCCAGAGCCTTCCAGGCATCGGTCCGTACACCGCAGGTGCGATCTATGCGTTTTCGTATAACAAAGCGTTTCCTATAGTCGAGACCAATATCCGTTCGGTCTATATACACCATTTTTTTGCTGACAAAGACAGTATCAGTGATAAGGAGCTATACCCACTCATTGAGCGAACACTTCAGAAGCGAAATCCGCGGCAGTGGTACTGGGCGCTTATGGACTATGGAGCATATCTCAAGTCTGCTGGTATCAAAAACAACGCAAAGAGCAAGCACTATGCCAAACAATCTCGCTTTGAAGGGTCGAGACGACAGATTCGTGGGCAGATCATGCGATCTCTTGTCGATGGTCCACAAACAGACCAGGCACTCCTAGCTATCGCACCCACTGCGCGCGACGTGCTTCGAGATCTCGTTCGCGAAGGACTTATCACCAAACGCGGGCGCTCATACCACCTCTAGAGTCTGGTTGCATAGACAAAAGAAAGCACAAGGATGCTTGCCAGTATCCCAAACAAAAGTTGTATCGATCCGTACGCGAGTACAAGCGCACCTGTGAGCGGTGCGATGATATATGCAAGAGGGAGCGTCATACGTAGTGTCGAGATAAGGGCAGTATCTCGCTCGGTCACATGTTTAAAGAACGCGCTTTCGGCAGCAACCTCGATGATGCTTGCACCGATACGGGTGACAAACAAGATCGCTGCAAATACAACAGGTTTTGCAGGGAGAGGGAATGCAAGTGCGTAGGTCGCAATTCCCGCAATCAAAAACCCAAGCGCAAGAAGGTGTTGTTCATTGCGATACTTGTCTACTACTTTGCCAGTCCAGTACTGAAACAATACAAACGGCAAAAGCATCGTCGAAAGGATGATCCCGATGACACCAAATGAAAACCCAATCCCTTGCAGGTGCGGTGTCAGATAGATCACCATCCACGCAAAGAAAAACTGAATCACAAAGTACAAGGTGACGATTCGTCGTGCATAGGGATGGCGAGCAAGCGCTCGAAACGCTTCAGTAAAAGATATACGAGGTACACGAGCGCTTTTTGATGAAATGTGTTTGGTGGTGAGTATGAGCGCAGCTGCAGCAAGTGTCGCAACTGCAGCCGCAATGTATGCACCAGAGACTCCGACGACACCCACGATAGTGCTTGCTGCTATGGGTGCGAGTACCCATCCAGCGTTGTTGAGTGTTAGGTAGATACCTCTGATGTTGCCGGTATTGGTTTCTTTGCTGTAGTGTTCGATCACAAGATCAAACGCATACCAAATGACCGTGTTGAGTGAAAAATACGCAACAAACACACTGACGAACCAGTGTGTTTGTGCGATTGTTCCAAGCGCTGCAAGGAGTATGATCGATACACTGAGCGCCCCGATGAGAAATCTAGTTGATCCGATTTGTCGCACAAGATACCCTGCACCAATCAAGCAGACAAGCGAGAGTGCGGACGAGACGGTATACGCTAGAGTAACACCGAGCGAGTTTGTATGGAGCGCAAGTACTGTCGAGTTGAGATACGAAAGTAGTGCGATGTGTACAGAGAAAAAAAACGATGCGAGAAATACTGGTCGAAGTGATTTCATTACATCACTAGTATAACAGGGATCACGAGCGGGCGCTTTGCTGTTTTTTGGAGGAGGTATTTACTTACCGTATCGGCTACCATATTTTTGAGTGGATCGAGATCATTGTGGCTGACTTGTTTCCAGGTAGTTTCGATAGTTCGCTTGACGAGGACGCGCGTCTGACGAAGAAGTTCTTGGTTTTCTTTGAGATAGACAAATCCACGAGAGATCAGATCTGGACTTTTGCGGAGCAGGCCGGTCTTGCTATCGAGGACAGCAACTACCACAAACATACCGTCTTCGGCAAGCATCTGGCGATCACGGATGACGACGTTTTGTTCATCACCAACAGAAAACCCATCGACAATCATCGGACTTGCAGGAGCTTTTTCCTTGCGAGCCACGATCTTGGTACCCTCATGAGTGATCTCGATGATCGAGCCATTGTCTGGCACAACGATGTTTGCTTCTGGCATACCGAGCTCCATAGCGAGCTCTTTGTGGAGTTCGAGGTGGTAGTGGTGTCCGTGTATTGGGATAAAGAATCGTGGGTGTACTTTGCGGTGTAGCCATTTGATGTCTTCTTTGTTGCCGTGTCCGGTTGCATGGACGTATTCTTCACCAGGAGTTCGATATGAGATGATTTTGACGCCTTGTCGTGAGAGACCATCTTTCATGGCTTGGACTTGACGTTCGTTGCCAGGGACTACTGATGCAGAGAGGATGATGCGGTCGCCTTTGCGAAGCGTGATTTTTTTGTTGGTTTTGTTTGCAGCACGGTTGAGCGCACCAAACTCTTCACCCTGAGCACCGGTGATGAGAACGAGGATACGATCTGGAGGGTACTTTTCGATGTCTTCGACAGGGATGATGGTTCCTTTTTGAGGCTTGAGAAGTCCTGCTTGGATGATCACGTCAATGTTTGCTTTCATTGAACGCCCTTCGACAACGATCTTTTTGCCAAGGTCTTCAGCGATTTGCACTATCTTGATGAGACGAGTGATGTGGGATGCAAATGCAGCGATAAAGATACGATTGTTTTTTTCTCGACGAAGGATGGACTCGATACCTTGGTGCACTTTGATTTCTGCAAGTGAAAATCCTTCGTTCTCGATGTTGGTCGAGTCGGTCATGAGAAGGAGGTTGTTTGCAGTATCAAACTGTTTGTATTCTTCTTCTTCACGTTCAGATACGACACCATCGATCTGGTCGAGTTTGAAGTCTCCAGGGGTGACGATATTGCCGTACGGGGTTTCGATGATGATACCCATCGAGTCAGGGATCGTGTGAGTCACACCCCAAAACCGTACCTTCATGTTGCCGAGAGTCACGGACTGGTCTTTTTCGACAACGATTGCGTTCATTGGAGGTAGGTGCGGGAACTCTGCTTGGCGCTTCTGACACATGAGGACAGTGAGGTTGCGAGAATACACTGGGGGGTTGCCGATACGTGAGAGTACGATCGGTACACCACCGATGTGGTCAAGGTGTCCGTGAGTGATGATGAGCGCGCGGATCTTTCCTTTGCGTTCTTCGAGATAGCGAGTGTTGGGGATCACGTAGTCGATACCTGGGGTTGCTTCGTTTGAGAAGTGCATACCCGCATCGATCACAATGATGTCTTCACCGATCTCAATCGCGGTCATGTTTTTGCCGATTTCTTCGACACCACCGAGTGGGATGACGCGGATCACGCCAGGAGCAACATCGGGGATATGTGCTGTCTTGCGTTCGGTAGGAGCAGCCATGATGTCAGTAAAGAGCCCTGGGTGTGCAGGACGTCGGTTGCGATCAAACGATCGGCGGTTGCCAAAGCGCTTTGGCTTTGAAAACGGTTTTTTGTGAGGAGTAGGTGTTGATTGTGTAGTGTGTTGTTCCATATGTTACTGATTATTTTTTACAAAGATATCCCATACATCGTCATGTCTGACATACCAGTCAGTGACAAAACGGTACCGTTCTGTCGGGCTCCCGAGTATCGGAGGGAGTGCAAGAGAGATATCAGGATCACGAGTCAGTAAATACGATTTGGTATAAAGAGACGCGATAGGTTGATATCCTGCTGGAGCTTGTGAGCTCAACACGATGGGATACTGTTGGCGTTGTGTACCGTCCTCAAACGTACCAGGATCAAATGCTTTGATGGTAAGTGCGATTCCTGTTGGTGCAAGTGTATCGCTTAGCGCTCGCGCAGCACGCAAAAGTTCTGGGTCGTTTTGTACTGCGATAGAGAGTATGCTGCTTGGAGGAGGGTTGGATGCTTCATCAGAAGTTTCCACATAACCGTTCTCTACTATAGCAAGAATACTGCTGTTGTCAATCGCTTGTTGTATAGCGTTGGCTGTTGCTTGGCTGACAACATCACCCCGCCCAAAGATGCCGATCATGTATGGTGAGGGGATGCGTGTTAGTTCGTATCGATTGGCAAGCTCTGCAACAGTTGCAGTGGTTGCATCAAACGTCACATCGATACGTCCTCGCCCCAAAGCTGCCAAAAGTGCTTGCTGGTTTGCAAAAAAAACAAAACGATAGGTATGTATATGTGGGTGTGTGTTTGTATAAAACTTGTTGCGTTTGAGAGTGATGCTTGTCGTGACATCATTTTTTGTTTGTACATGAGTTACTCGAAACGGACCGTTCCCAACTGGTTTGAGGTTGTATGGGTTGTCTGATAGCGCTTCTACTGGTGTGTTGTCCCAGATATGCTCGGGCATGATGCCGAGTGTTGCGTTTGAAAGTATGTCGATGTTTGGATTTGAGCTGGTGATGATGACAGTTTGTGCGTCAGGTGTCGATACTTGCATCGTTTGTAAAAGCGGGTTTTGAGTTGCTGCGAGTTGGTAGGTAAATGCAACATCACTACTTGTCAGCGGTGCCCCATCGCTCCAACGAGCATTTGCTGGCAGTGTAAACGTATACCCTGAGGCAGTGTTTGTATATGTTTGAGCAAGGTCAGGAGCGAATCCGTCATTTGTTTTCTTTACAAGGCCTATATAGAGGAGCTGTGTCAGTGCGCGATCAGTATTAGTAGTTGCAAGGATAGGATTGATCAGTTTAGGTGACCCGATGACTCCTTCGGTAAGTGTACCACCTTCTGCTGGTATCTGGGTGAGAAAGCGGTTGTTCGCGGAGATGATCCACAGGTATCCACTCGTGAGGGCAAGCGCGATCAGTGCCCCAAGGGCAACTCCTTGCCAGGTGAGTGGTCGGCTAAACAATCTGTTGATTGCTTGCTTGGAAGGGAGTTTGTGTTGTGTGAGAAAGGTAAAAAAGGTCGACATACGTCAGACCTATGGGTTTAGAGCACGATGACTGCGAGACTTGCCCCGACAAATACGATCGCAACGATAACGGTAAGTATGAACAAAAAGCGTTCAGCTCCGCGTCTGGTCTGTAAAAATGAAGTATTGTCGCCACCGAGCCAACTACTTGTGTCGCCTTGTGTTCGCTGGAGGAGTACAAGGACGATGAGTACGAGGCTCGAGATGATCTGTACGAGATGCAGTATATGCGCCATAGGTGAAACGTCTTATGATAGCACAAAGCGTGATTTCCAGCAATTTACTCTTTGGACAAGGATTGGATGAGTATCCTCCCCTGATCGG
>CAYZSX010000006.1:8660-12704 GCA_964481155.1 uncultured Candidatus Saccharibacteria bacterium | reverse complement strand
TTTCCAGCAATTTACTCTTTGGACAAGGATTGGATGAGTATCCTCCCCTGATCGGCAGTATCGAGCGCAGGGACACCGTCAGCTCTAAGGATCACCGAGTGAAAGTTATACGTCGTCGGCGCACCTGATTGCAGTGTCGCGGTAAAGATACCTGAGATCGATAGGGTGCCTCCCATGATGAGTCGTCTGCCACCAACAAAGTTGCCGAGTGAGTATGCGATGGGTGCACCACGATATACCTCTATCTTGCGCAGTACGTGCGGCCCTGACCCGAGTACGAGATCAGCACCAGCCTCGATTGCGGTGCGTGCGACCATCTCTACATCGCCACGGTTTTCGCTGCCCATGTACTCAGTGGTACCAGGTACGATTGTTTTGTCAGACCCTTCTGCGCCGCCGTGAAAGATCACAACGACAATGTCGTTGCTTTGTTTGAGTTTCGATACTTGTGTCGTGATGAAATCATAGTCAGTGATAGTGCTTGCTGGTTCGGTACTCGAGAGCCCGAGGATACCAACCTTTTTTCCTTTGATAGTGATGCTCGTAGTAGGCTTGGTTGGAGAAATATAAGGGATACCTGCCTCATCAAGCACTGCTTCAGTATCAGCAAGTCCTGGTTCGAGAAAGTCATAGGAGTGATTGTTGACGAGTGATACCAGATCAAACCCGCTTTGTTTGAGCGATTCGGCAAATGAAGGATCTCCACGAAACGCATGGCATTTGTCACTGAGCAAAAATACGCACTTATCTATACTGCCTTCTCTAGCAAACGTGCCTTCAAGGTTGCCAATCATGAGGTCTGGTGTTTGGAGTACGCTTTTTACTTGGTCAAACGCACCGATGTTGTAAGTAGAGTCTTGACTTGGCACCATATCACCAACCCATCCAATAGTGAGCGTGTCGTCAGTCGGTATAGGTGTGACAAACACACTAGTCGGCGCTTCTGCCCACAGCACACCAGTACCAACGATACCTGCGATCACGACAAAGCTTATGATAGATCGGACAGTGCTACGCATACCTTTTATACCAGTGCATAATCAAGCAGACGCTTTACGATATCTGCATTGGTGACCTTGAACCGCACACTATCTCCGATACGAAATGTCGCGCGAGATTTTCTCCCGACAACTGCCATCTCTTTTTCGTTGTATTCATAAAAGTCGCTTCCGAGATCTCGGAGTCGTGCCATGCCTTCACATCGAGTTTCTTTTTCTTCGATAAAGATACCGTTGGGTGATACTCCGGTAATCGTTCCGTCAAACACTTTGCCGATACGAGTCGACATGTACTCGACTTGTTTGTACTTGATCGATGCGCGTTCTGCGTCAGCGGCTTCTTTTTCGCGCTGAGAAGAGTGTGCACAGACACGATCGTAGTACTCCCACATCTCTTTGGGGATCGTGCCGTTTGCGAGGTAGTGTGTGAGAAGTCGATGAACAACAGTGTCAGGATAGCGACGGATAGGGGAAGTGAAATGTGTATAAAACTCAAATGCGAGTCCGTAGTGTCCGATGTTTTTGGTGCTATAGATCGCTTTTGTCATGGAGCGGACGATTGCAGTCTGGATCGTTTCCTTTTCTGGTTTGCCATCGAGTGACTGGACGAGATCGTTGAGCGCGCGCGCGGGTATGATACCGTCGTCATCTACCTTGAGGTTGTACCCCATACGTTTGAGAAATGTTTTGAGGTCTTCCATACGTTCTGGGTCTGGTGCATCGTGGACTCGATAGACAAACACGCGACTGTTGTCTTTGTCTCCTTTGGTGATGAATTCTGCAACCTTTCTATTGGCGAGGAGCATGAGTTCTTCGATCATATGGTGTGTTTGTCCACGTTCTTTGACATAAGCAGAGATCGGTACGCCGTTTGCATCGAGTTTAAACTTCACTTCGACAGTATCGAGCACCATCGCACCTGCCGCAAAGCGCTTTTTCTCGAGGTCTTGCGCGATCGCGAGTGCTGCCTCGAGCTCTTTGAGAAATGGTCCTTGCTTGGTATCGAGTACCTGCTGTGCGTGTTCGTAGGTGAAGCGTTGGTGCGAGTGGATGATTGTCTTGCCGTACCACTCGTCGATGATGTTCATCCCTTTGTCAAAGATAAACACTGCCGACATCGTGAGTCTGTCGACGTCGGGGTTGAGCGAGCAGAGGTCGTTGGAGAGCGCTTCAGGGAGCATCGGGATTGTACGGTCGACGAGATACACACTGGTTGCGCGGCGGTATGCTTCTGCATCGAGTGCGGTGTCAGGCTTCACATAGTGCGAGACATCGGCGATGTGGATGCCGATTTCTAGCTTGTCATCCTCGAGAAACTGCACGGAGATCGCATCGTCAAAGTCTTTGGCATCTTCGGGGTCGATAGTAAACGTCGTGATCTGTCTGAAATCTCGACGTCCGCCAGCTGGCGGATTCTTTTCTTCTTCGGTGATACCGCGCTCACTGATTGCGCGTGCTTCAGCCTCGACTGCGGGAGGGTATTCGTTGTCAAATCCCTTTTCGAGGGCGAGTGAGAGCATCTCGGCGTTGTTCTCGAGTGGTTTACCAAGCACTTTGACAACTTCACCGGTAGGTGCTCCCATCGGATCGGGCCAGTCGGTGATCGCGCAAAACACTTTGTCGCCCTGCGCAGCGCCTGCGAGTTTCTCACCAGGGATCGTGATCGGGGTGTACATGCGGCCGTCGTTGGTGACGATGCAGTGCGCGCCGTTTTCGTAGGAGAGTGTACCAGCGTAGCCGATCTTGGCACGGCGGGTGATCTCGAGGACTTTGCCGTACGGGTTGTCATGGGTCGCGTCTGGGAGTGCGGTTACCTCTACACGGACGATGTCGCCGTGAAAGGCGCGATTGAGCGCTTCGCGAGGGACCTCGACAGCCATCTTGGGGTCTTTGATTTTGACAAAGCCGATGCCTTTGGTCGATATATTGATAGAGCCCTCATATATAGAGCCTACAGAGACGTTTTCCATGGAGACACTTTAACATAGGGGCTTTGTATTGCATAATCTCGCAGTTCCTGCTATTATCTGGCACACATGCTAAAGATCAGACTACAACGCATCGGCCGCAAAAACGAACCAGCTTTTCGCTTGGTGGTGACCGATCACAAAAACGCTGCACAAAGTGGCAAGTTTCTCGAGATCCTCGGGACTCACACCGTCAAAAGTGATGCTGTTTCTTTTGACAAAGACCGCATCCTGCACTGGATCAAGATGGGTGCACAGGTATCAGATACCGCGCACAACATGCTCGTGAAGCAGGGAATCATCGAAGGCAAGAAGAAAAACGTCCTCTCGAAAAAGTCTCCAACCACCAAACGCAAAGAAGCAAAAAAATAAATCCCCAGGCACACGCAGGGGATTTGTGCTATATGTTTGCTACACTGTATACATTACCGGATTGAATTTTATAGAAGTATCATGTCTGACAAAGAATTTCTCGAACTCGTCGTAAAAGCGCTCGTCGACAACCCTGCCGATGTCATCATTGACCGCACTGTCGATGAGATGGGAGTACTGCTGACGCTCTCAGTGAACCAAAACGATATGGGCAAGATCATCGGCCGCCAGGGGGCGACTGCCAAGGCGATCCGTACACTCCTGCGTGTCGTCGGTATGAAGCACAATGCTCGCGTCAACCTCAAGATCAACGAACCAGCAGGGTACAAAGGCCAGCCCGACGTCGCCGACCTCGATGACGCGATGGCAGACCTCAAAGATCTCTAAGTATTGACTATTTTTATTAAAAGTGATACTATGTACTCAGATCGATTTAGAAGTTCTTTCTTCGGCTGTTTTTGCACATCACAAAAATTTCTTGGTGTTCATTTTAAAAAAACCAGAATTAAACGGTAGGCGCGGCCGTTCAGAAGAGTGCAAATTCAAGAGAGAACTCGAAAAGCCAGGATATGTACACCATTTAATCGTATTGGATGGACATATACCTGGTTTTTTCTTTTGACCAAAATCTGATTTATTGTATTGTTACAGTATGAAATTCCATTTCCTCACGATTTTTCCAGAGATGATCAACTCATACATCGGCG
>CAYZSX010000006.1:6012-8560 GCA_964481155.1 uncultured Candidatus Saccharibacteria bacterium | reverse complement strand
ATGAAATTCCATTTCCTCACGATTTTTCCAGAGATGATCAACTCATACATCGGCGAGTCTATCCTCAAGCGTGCAGGGGAGAAAAAGCTTGTGAGCTTTGAGGTCAAAAACATCCGCGACTATACCACAGACAAACACGGCAAAGTTGACGAGCGTCCCTACGGTGGTGGTCCGGGGATGGTGATGACACCAGAGCCGATCCTACGCGCATTTGGTAAGCTCAAACTGAAAAAGGGTGGCAAGGTCAAGGTGATCCAGCTCTCACCGAGCGGCAAACTCTTTGACAATGCGACTGCCAAAAAGATGGCAAAGATGTACACCGATATCGTCTTTGTCTGCGGACGGTATGAAGGCGTCGATGATCGCGTACGCAAGATCCTCAAAGCTGACGAATACTCGATCGGTCCTTATACACTCACCGGCGGAGAGCTCCCGGCGCTCGCGATGACTGATGCAATCGCACGCCAGATCCCCGGAGTGCTGGGCAAAGGGGAGAGTGTCGAGGAGAATCGTATCGCAAGTCCTCGGGTGTACACTCGCCCAGAAACCCTTGTGTATAAAGGCAAAAAGCACAAAGTCCCAGCAGTCCTCCTCGGTGGTGATCACAAAAAGATAGATGAATGGCGCAAAGGGCAGCAAAAAGCTTGACTTTTACAATAATAAGTGCTATTTTGTGACTAGAGGAGATTGGTCTTTATATTTAAAAACAAAAAACACTGTTATGGAACAAGCTACACAAGAGCTTCCCACCAAACAGAAATCAAACACGGTGTTTGCACAAGAAGATTTGAGGAGTAGCAATAATAAAGAGAAAGAAACACCGGTGATTTCTGAAAAAACAAAACGAGAAGTCAGGGAAAGGTATGACCTCTTCGTAAAAGAAGGTGCCAGACAATAATATTTTTGAAGGAGAGTTTGCCATGGTTAGTAAGTCAAAGGCCTTTCGTACTGAGTACGAGGGCCTTTTTATTTGACAAAGTACAGGATTTTTATTAGACTGTAGTTCCTACAGTTTTCGGAAGAGTTGCGGTTGCTGTCTGTATTTTATTAGGAGAGTTTTGTTAAGAGCCACCTCGCATAAGAGTGTCGGCGATTTTTGCGTTTATATACATATAATTATGAGTAAATCCAAGTCCCTCGCACGCCCAAAAAAGTATTTTTCTAAGTACAAAGAACCTTTGGTCGAATTCCCCAACCTTATCCAGCACCAAATCGATAGCTACAACTGGCTCATCGAAAAGGGGCTCAAGGAAACATTTAAAGAATTTACCCCGATCCAGGACTACTCTGGCAAAAAGTTTCAGCTCGATCTTGTATCGTTCCATCTGACACCGCCAACCTTTGACGAACACTACGCCAAAGAAAACAAACTCTCCCTTGAAGCACAGCTCAAAGCGCGCATCAAACTCACCAACAAACAAACCGGTTCTGAAAAAGAACAGGAAATCTTTCTCACCGATATCCCGATGATGACGCCACACGGCACGTTTGTCATCAACGGTGTTGAGCGATCACTCATCCCACAGCTCCAGCGTTCAAGTGGTGTGTTTTTCACCGACCTTGAAATCAAGGGCAAGCGATACTTTGGCGCAAAGATCATCCCAAATCGTGGTGTATGGATCGAGCTCGAATCTGACCCAAGTGGTGAAGTGTTTGTTCGTATCGACAAGAAAAAGAAGTTTTCGGTAATCACACTGCTTCGTGCGCTCGGACTTGCCGAAGATACGATGATTTTGAAAGCGTTTAGTGGCGACATCGCTCTCAACGTGATCAAACACGCGATCGAAAAGGATCCAATCAAAGATCAGACAAGTGCATACATCGAAATCTACCGCAAACTTCGTGATGGCGACCTCGCCAACGCTGAAAACGCAAAAGAGTTTGTCCACGCACTCTTTAGTGAAGAGCGATACGATCTGTCATCGGTCGGACGATTCCGGTTCAACAACCGATTTCAACTCGACATGAGTGACAAAGAGATGACTCGCAAGACACTCTCTGCACAAGACATCGCAGTGATCGTGAGCCACATCATCTCGCTCAACACAACTCCTGGTTCACATGCAGATGATATCGATCACCTTGGTTCACGCCGCGTGCGATTTGTCGGTGAGATGCTCCAGTCCAAGATCCACATGGGCTTTACCCAGATTAAGCGCAACGTACAAGATCGTATGAGTACGATCGATGCAGCAAACGCGCTTCCTATCCAGGTCGTCAACCAGCGTCCGCTCCAGGCTCGTATCAAAGAGTTCTTTACGACCAACCAGCTCTCGCAGTTTATGCAGCAGGACAACATCCTCTCTGAAATCGAAGAGCTCCGTACAGTCTCTGCACTTGGTCCCGGAGGACTCACTCGTGAGCGTGCAACGCTCGAAGTGCGTGACGTACACACCTCACACTACGGTCGTGTTTGTCCGATCCATACTCCTGAAGGTCCAAACATCGGTCTTATCCTTCGTCTGTCGATCTACGCGCGCGTCAACGAGTTTGGTGTCATCGAGACTCCGTATGCCAAAGTCAAAAACGGCAAGATCACTGACGAGAT